>JBFMCF010000048.1 GCA_040754625.1 bacterium
GCTGGGAATAAAGATCCCTAATCGTCCGGTTTTTATACAAAATGTAGTGCAGAATTTGAGGGGGTAAAACCCGCAACCCCTTGAAAAATAAGAAGCTTGATTTTAAAACTGCGGAACTTAGGCTAACACTATACTTGAAGAATTTAATAATGAATTAGAAGATTTTTGCTCTCTTCCAATCCTGAATTCATTGCTAAAATGCGGCAAGCCCGTCAAAATCATATTCAAGGTAAAACCCGGCCATTAAGCGAACTAAAAAAAGAACTATGTATCAAATAGAAACAACCCCTGAATTTGATCACGATATATCTAAAATTGATAAAAGTGTTTCTAACAGAATTATTAAAAAAATTGGACGGCTTGCTCAAAATCCAGAGTTAACCATGCTTACCTTAAATACCTTCCTCATGACCTTAAAGGTCTTCAAAAATATCGAATCGGCGATTATCGTATTATCTTCTGGATTGATCAATCCAAGAAAAGTATAATACTTTACAGTGTTGAACATCGCCGATCCGTCTATGATAAACTAAAATAATACTATTGTATAAATTTGTCAGGATTTTTTTATATGTTGGTATAATTTCAGATGACAATCAGTACTGGGAATATTGCCTGTGAAGGATTTGAGATGGAATTCAGGTCTGTCACAAAATTTCTTTTTATTCTCCCCCCAAACTTTTTTATACTCTGATCTGCGTCCCTGAATCTCCTTAAATTAATTACTTGACTTTGGCAAATTTAATTTCAGGGTCTCTTTTTGCGTCTATTCATGCCATAGGCAGATCCGCCTTTGGCGGAAGATTTATAATCCGCCTCAGGCGGACAGGTTCCTGCCTGCCGGCAGGCAGGTAAGCAAAAAGAGATTTTGAAATTCAAAATTTGCCAAACTAAAGTTAATTATTGATAATACTTATGTCAAGAGCTATGGTGATTTAGATTTTTCAGGATTTGTTTTTAATCACAGCCTGGTAGAGCGTTCTCACGGATAAATTGTTCTCAAGGGCAACTTGTTTTACCGCTTTTTTTAAAGAAATGTTTTTATCTTTTTGCAGGTTATTAACCAGTTTTATCAAATCCTCGTCTTTTAAAATGCTTTTATCCGCCATGCCTTTCCAGCCGTCTACAACTATACAAAATTCACCTTTTAAGACAAAAGGACATTCTGCCAATTCACTTAAGTTTCCTCTCCTTATATCTTCATAAATTTTAGTCAGTTCGCGGATTACTGCCGCCCGCCTTTCTCCAAAAACCTCAAGCATTATTTTAAGTGTTTCTTTTACCCTGTAAGGAGATTCATAAAATATAAGTGTCGCCGCTTCTTTTTTTAACCCTGTTAAAAACTCTTTTTTTTCTTTGCCGCTTTTAGGCAAAAATCCCTGAAAAAGGAACCTATCTGTTGAAAGCCCTGAGATACTCAAGGATGCGATAAGCGCGGCCGGCCCGGGAACCGGAACAACCTTTATCCCGGATAAAATACATTCCTGCGCGATTTTTTCTCCCGGATCCGAGATGCCGGGTGTCCCCGCGTCTGTTACCAGGGCGATATCTTTGCCTTCCAAAAGCTTTTCCCGCAGGTAGTTTCCCTTAACAATTTTATTATGCTCAAAATATGATGTCAGCGGCGCGTGTATTTCATAATGAGCAAGCAGTTTCTTTGTATGGCGGGTATCTTCCGCGGCAATCAGATCAACTTCTTTCAATATTCTTAAAGCCCTCAGGGTAATATCTTCCAAATTCCCGATGGGGGTACTGACAAGATAGAGTGTTCCTGACATAAGAACCCCGGAATGTTTATTTTTGTAATTCGTGTGTGTATTTTGTACTTTGGAATAAAATTTTGCGATAGCGAAAATTTTATATGTCCCCGCTGCTTGTGCTTGTAATCCTGAACTTCTTTTTATCCATATAATTGCCTCTTAAAGTAATATAAACCATCCAATCGCCTAATTTCAAAGAAGCGTTGGTACGCGCTATCGGCAATTCATGCCAGGTTGCCCATGTATCATCCCCCGCGGTAAATTTAAATTCATCTTCCATGTAAACCTTCCCATCAGGGTCGTGCCATTCAATAACTCCGTTATTTTCTCCCCTGACGCGATTCCATGAAAGCCATAAAACCACTTTATCGTCAGTCGGCGAAAAAGTATCGGTTAAATTACTGACAACCCCGGCACTGTCAACTGTTTTTCCCATTCTTATTTCAACAAGCTCTATGTCCCTGCTCTCGCCAAACAAATTACAGCCAGTAAAAAATACAGGCAAAATCAAAAAATATATTAATGATTTTTTTTTATTTAACATACTTGAGTTTGGCAAATTTAAAAAAAAGTATATAAAAAAATAGCTTTCAGCCGAATCTTTTATAGTGTGTTATAAAGGAGACCGGCATGAAAGCTATTAGGAACAAAGTTCCCAAAAAAGTATCG
>JBFMCF010000049.1 GCA_040754625.1 bacterium
ATTTTAATTATTTTTAATCAAACATGGCACTACACTTTGGCCAAAAAAAAGAACCGCCCCTTATTTCTATGCGGTTCTTTTCGCTTCTTTTGCGATTTTTTAGGGTTTAACTGTCAAAGTTCTGTAATAGGAACATTAATAATAACAAACAACTTCCAGAAATTCTCTTTCTGGATAATAGGCAGGTTTCAATAACCCTGTCCATTCATAAGCCAGTCAAGTTGCGTAGTTACCTCTTTACTCTCCCTGCGGGTGGCACATTTCACATGTAGGCCTGTCATTAACTGTCTTTGTTGTATCATGTTGTGTATGGTTAGCCACCGGTCTCTTATTGTAGTATCCGGTATCCGCGGACGTCCACGCGCTGCTGTAATTCCCCGTATTTGTGGTATTACCTTCCAATATATACGAACCCCAGCGTGAATTCGCGCTGTGCGCCGAGTGGCACGATTCACAAACCATCCTGCCGTAAGGATAATTCGCGGGTTTATAAACAGCGGCCGATTCACGGACCACCTTCTTTGGTTCCACTGTATCGTATATATTGATTGTGCTGTCTGTTTTTGAAACCCAGTCATGCCTGTTATCAGGATTTTTGGGATTTCCCGGGGTTTCCTTGTGCCCGGGGTGTGTGGTATCCGGCTCATCCACAGGATGTGTCGCCGCCGGGAAATGGCATGTATAACATATATATGACCCCGTGTTCTTCGCCAGAAGCAATTCGCCGCTCCAGGTGCTGTCTTCTGTGGTATCATCAACAGGGCCGTTGCCTGCGGAACCGCCCGCTGCCGCGCCGTGCGGTGTATGGCATGATAAACAGGTAATTACAGGCATGGTCGTAGTCCCATACAAATAACCCACTATGCTATATTGGTCAACCCCGACCCCGTCTGTCGCGTAGGTCCATTTCCTCCTCCCCGGCCAGCCGCCAAACCATGTAGTGTCCAGCCAGTTGTCAACATCAGTCGTATTTTCTATCTCTCCTCTATGGTCTAATGTAGTATCACTGCTCCCAAGCCACCCATAAGTGGCATTACTTAAATACGGCCTGTTATTGGAAATAACTCCGATATAATGACTGCCCAGCCTCGAGGTGCCGTATAGTTCAGTAGAATCCTTATGTACCCACGCGGGACTTGGGCCCTCTAAATACCAATAACTCGGATTTGCCGATTTTTGTTTCGCCGTTCCAACGCGCAGGGTATCCAAAAGACCCTTGCTGTAAGTCGTGGAAAGAGGTATTGCTGCAGTATCCCACCATCCGTGGCAGTTAACACAAAGTTCCGCGAAATCAATGTAATCGGCAAGCAGGAACCTTCCCATCGCTCCATGGATTACCCCGGTCCCGAATACACCGCCATGGCATGTCCTGCATATAACTTCCGCGTTTGCGCCTGTCCCTAATAAAGGTAACCTCGCGTAGTTCGGAAGTGTAAACGAAGCACCTGAACCGTCTTCTGTCTCGAGGTTGCAAATAACGCCCGGCTTTAATCCCTTCACAGGATGTGAGGCGCCCGCGGGAAGCGGATTTTGATAATGGCAGTCTTCACAAAATTGCGGTGATGACTGGGCCCTTAAAATAGGCGTCCCAACCTCGCCAAAATGGGCATCATGACAACTCATGCACACTAAATAATAAGTACCTGACACCCTTGTTGTCCCCATTGCATGGACATTCGGGGCACCGCTTTCCTCATAATTCACCCATGAGATTGAAGTAGAATCAGCATGGACCGGGTACCTGATCCGCAAACCTATATCCGTGCTTGAATATATCTCATTTGCCAGATTACTTATATACGCCCTCGTGGTATTATCGGCCGTGGATGCCGGGTAATTGTTTACAGGGTGGGCGTATTTCCTTTTGACAAAATCCACATCGGCTGTCGCGTAATCCGCCGTATCTGTTTTTTTAGGGGTGATACCGTGGCACCATTCACAAAGGTTGCTTTCGCCCTCGGCGATAACAAAAGCTGTTTCTATATACCAATGGGAATATGCATCCTGAAAAACATCCACCGCAGAAGAGGAATAGCCGCTTCCATCATTATCTTTTACTAAAAGAGGTCCTACAACCAGTTCAAACGTATCATTTGCGCTGGTTACCCCGTCTTGTGAATTAGGAGCGCCGTGAGGCATATGGCAGGACATGCATATAAATTCTCCGGAAGGCCCCAAATGAGCGCCCCTGTCCCCTACCGCCCTGCCGGCTTTACTGCCTGAAGCACCTGTAGTATCTTTATATTTTTTAAAAAACCTTGTCCCTGTTGAATCAGGATCGCAATTCAGGGTATCAAGCCATATCCCTACATAAGCTGAATTCATTGCAAATGAATTCGGGTCTGCCACTATATTGCCGACCGGATGCGATCCTTCGTTGGATGTCCCTCTTCCGCTCTTGTCGCGGCCCGTATGGCAAAATGAACATATGTTCCTGAAATCAGAGTCATATGTGGTACCGTAATCCGATGCTGAAGAATCAAAGTAAGCCGCACGCAGATAGTTTCTGCGGCTGCCCTGGTTCCATTCATGAGCATTATGACAGGTTGTACACTCTATATTTCTTTTACCCTTTAACCAATCTTCATAATAAGGCCACTTTATTGAAGCCGCCGTTGTCGAGGTGGAATCCGCTATACCAAGGCCGGCTGTATCAGCCAGATAAGCCGAAGTATACAGGGTCGGGTGTGTATCATAAGCAGTTGTGTCCGCCGCCCTGTCTGGCTTGTATAAGGCCCTGAAAATTATTTCATTTGAAGGATCGAGATGGGCCGCGGTAAAATCAGTATCAATCGATGTATGGCACTGCGCGCACAAAAATGCCACAGTCCCTACTTTTTCTTTATTACTTACACCTGTAGTTTCAACTACTTTTGATATTGGAAATAACCTGTCACCTTTGGCTGAATGCGGAATATGACAAAAAGAACATACCCCGGTGTTGACCCGTGATCCAAGTTGGTTGGTATTGTGCCAAAAAACAACATCGTGCGGGCTCCGGCTTATGCCGGCAAATGAAATATTATACAAGCAGGCAATCAGAAGAAGCGTCAAAGCCGGCATAAAACTTTTCTTC
This sequence comes from bacterium, assembly GCA_040754625.1. Taxonomy (NCBI): domain Bacteria; species bacterium. The sequence goes on from JBFMCF010000049.1 coordinate 3,077, forward strand.
ATACTTTCCCTCCTAAATCTACCAACATTGCTTGTAAAATATATATATTATCAACTATTATACTATAAAACCAAAGAAAAGGCAAGTTCATCCTTAGAGAAACTACGCACCCTTGGTTCTTTACTTAATAACCGGTAAGTTCCAATAATCCTATCTTTCCATAATATAATAAACCCCGTAAAAAATACCGAAGACAAATCCAAAAGACAGGCTGAACAGGGTAGAAAAAAACAGGTGGCCGCGGCTAATCCCAATCCAATATCCCAGGCCACCGGAAATTATACCGCTTAAAACACCTATTCCAAATACAATTAAAAACTTATTTAATTTACTGCGTTCCTTTTTTTCCCCCATATATTTCCCTTATTAAAATAACTCTTATATGCCTGATATCTTCTGTCTTCTAGTATTGCCCCTGCAAATGGCATTTTTTACATAACGGATAAAAATCAAGTTTAGTTGGTTTATAAATATAGCCGCCTTCCCTGTTAATATTTCCCTCGCCCTCTTCCAATACATACGCCCCGGGTGAATTCGCGGCTGAATGCAAACTATGGCAGCTTTCACAAACTAAATGCCTGGGAGCACCCGGTGTCTGATTCCACCTGACTACCTGCCCCTTATTATTAGTATACTCCCCATCCTGCCAGCCCACGGGATAATCACAAGGAAGCATAGACACCTCATCCTGGACTATCATTGAATCTAAAATACTTAATTGCTTATTTTTTCCGCCCAGGATATCGCCCATTACAGGGTGGGAACCCGGGGGAGTATGACAATCATTGCACATTTGCGAATAATTATTTATATCAAGAAGCAGCCTGTCTTCGCCGGGGGAATCGGAAAGTCCGGTCGCGGCCCCATGCGGCGTATGACAGCTCTGGCATATAACATGGGGGTATTTTTTTATCTCATCATAACCGTCTCTTTTACGGTCGCCCCCGGGCCCGCCAATATGAGTATATTGTTTAGAAAATGCCCATGGCCTGTTTTTTTCACGATAATCATTAACATGTGCCGTGCCAAGCCAGTCAGAATGATCTTCCTGTTTAATAATTATGCCTTCACGCGTGAATTCATTTCTATTTGTGGTCACATCGCCTATATAATGGGAACCTAATCTAAGTGTATCAAAATCCTCTGTGGGATCTTTACTTTGAAGCGAATCTAAACCTTCAAAATAATACACACTGGGATTATGAGGATTCTTTTCATTTGTATGGCAGGCTTCACAAATCTCAGAATTATCATCTGTAACTGCCAAAAGATAATTATCCTCGCCCGTGTGTGCCAGATGGCATGTGCGGCAGACCACTTTATTATCCACCAAATTTATTTTTGAACGGATATTTTGCAGTAATATTCCTTCTGAATTTATTAAAGAATCCCTTATTGCCATTCTTAACCGGTCCCTGCTCATCATCGGCACATTTACCGGATGGCTGACTCCCCAAACTTCTTTCGTACCTTTTATTTGTGTCCCCATTTCTTCACTAATCGGATTTAAAAAATTATTGTAATCATTATACCTGGGTTTACGTCCATGACAGTCTTCGCAAAAAATATCTGAAGAATTTGCCCGCAATATCGGCGAACCTGCCTTTGCCCCATGAGGATCATGGCAGCTCATACAAATTAAATATTCACCCATTGTCCTCTCAAAGTTTGCGGGCAGGGTATTCGGCTCCCCTGATTCTTCATAATCAATCCATTGACTATTATCGGCTTCATTAAAAGGATAATGAATAGATAACGGCGTCCCTTTTTCGTTTCCAAATTCACGTTCGGTATAGGGTGTTACATTTGAAGAAAAATTATCATCGGTCGGTGTGGGGAATTTATTTACCGGGTGTGTATGTTTATTCCCGGCAGTATCAACCGCCGGCATTTCCGTATGACATTTTTCACACAGAAGGCTCTCCCCGGGAACACTTCCCACCGTATCATTATTTACTACCAATAGAGGCCCTACTCTTAAAGGGGTATTATCCATATACAAACCATCCTGGACAGGTTCTGCTCCATGGACCTGGTGACAGGTCATACATATTATCCCGCCCTGTGTAAAATAAGAAAGATGCCCCCCAAGCACGCCCTTTGGCTGGGTAAAAATACTATCTAAAATTATCCCGGCCCCGCCGTTCCTGGCGTTTTCCCTTGAAACAGAATGCCCGGCCGGGTGGGTCCCTGAATCCGGGATTTCTCTTACGCCGTTATCACTCTTTTTCCCCGAATCCTCTCTTTGCTGATGGCAGTAGGAACAAAAATTCTGGACCGGGCCTTTATAATTTGAAAAATTTCCTTCTTCCTGCACTGAATCATACATCATTGCTCTCATAAAATTCCCGTTAATATTATCATGGGGATTATGACAGGTAGTACATTGAATGCTTTTCTCTTTTTCAGTCTCCGGCCATTCCTGGGCGGGGGTATCAACTACTTCACCAAGCCAATCAGTATTTTCGACATTCGGCGTTTCATAACTTGCGAACCCAACGGGGTGGTTTGCCCGTTTAACATTAAACACTGTAAATATTTTTTTCGCTTTTGTCCCTGCCAGGCTCGTTCCATGGCATATATAACAAACACGTGAAACGCTGCCAAAATCACCGTAATCTTTTTCCCTTGGTTTATACGGCCAGATCTGGGAACCAACTGCGCTGTGCGGTATATGACAATAAGCGCAAACACCTTCTAATTCAACGCCTCCCGCCCATTCAGTATTGACTTCAAGATTATGCACTGTCTCTACTATACCGCTCGCATAAATCAGAGACGAAGCCGGAAAAATAAAATAAAAAATGCAAAATGCAAAATGCAAAATATGGTGTTTTTCGGGCTTAAAATTCCGCCGCGAGGCGGTTCGACAATTTTTCATTTTAAATTTTAACTTTTGAATTGTATTTCTACTTCCCATCCACTATCCCCTGTAAATGGCACCGGTTGCATAACGGCTGGTGATCACGTTCACGCGGCCTTTTATTAAACCATCCCTTATCTTCAGGAACAGAGGGAAGTGCGACGGAAAGTTTTCCCGCCTCTGTAATAAATGCCCCGCTTAATGAATACGCGTTATGAGCGGTATGGCAGCTTTCACAAACCATTTGAGGATTGTTATCACCGGAAGTATCGGGGTAATCTGCCGGCATGGTAAAATTATCAATATACAGCTCATTATCATATCCTATTGCAAACTGTGAATTCCTGGGATTCAAAGGCTGTTCTGTCCGTGTAACAGTTTCTGATAATACAGGATGGCTTCCCGGCGGATAATGGCACCCTGAACAAAGCTTTGAGCTTGTATTGGAAGTCAAAAGCAGACGGCTCAAATTTGCCCCGTCATCACTGGCAAGGCCCCTAGCCGCACCATGAGGAGTATGGCAGGACTGGCATATTATCATTGTCCCGCCGTAACCCGAGTGTTCCGGGTCCGCGCCCGGGCCGCCAGCATGTGAAAACTGGTTGGAATCAGGCCATGGGGTGTTATAACCATTATCTACATAAGCAGTCGCCAGCCAGTCTTGTCTTTCACCTGTATCATAAGCGGAATAAGTATCATATTTATATCTATTTTTGTATGTAACATCCCCGATATAGTGGCTCCCCAGCCTCGGCAAATCATGGGTTTCAGCTTTAGGTTCGTTTTCTTTCTTAATTTCTATCCATTCATTTGCCTTCCCGTTTGGATAAATCTCGGCAGGCCCTTCCAGGTAATATACACTTGGGTTATGCGGCTCTTCAGGATGTGTATGACAACATTCGCATATTTCAGAATTTCTGTCGGTAATTGTCAATAATCTTGTATTTACAGCCGAATGCGGGGAATGGCATGTCCTGCAGGTAATATATCCGTTTTTCAATTCAAGCGCGGCCTGGATTCCGGTAAGAAATATTCCCGGGGAATCGTAAATTTCCAGAGACTCTCTTATCGCCATCTCAAAACCATCTTTATTTTTAAACCTGAACGGGCCGCTCAATTCTATTGCCCCGGCCCGCCAGATATTTATGCCGACTGTATCCACAGGATGGTTCTCTCCCGCGACAGGTTTATCTGTATGGCAATCTTCACATAAATTTTCCGAGGAACCGCTGCGCAAAAGAGGCGTCCCGGGTTTAGCACCATGCGGATCATGGCAGCTTATGCAGACAAGATACTCTCCCGGGACCCTTCTGCCTTTACCCTGGTGTTCATTGGGTTCTCCTGATTCTTCATAATTTACCCAGAAGGCCGGCGGATAATAAACCTCTAACGTATCACCCGAAGAAGATATATTATCGTTACTGCTTGTTCCAAGCGGGTACCTGTCAACAGGGTGCGAAAAACGGGTGGTATCTTTCATATACGGGGTCTTCCCATGACAGGATTCACAAAGAAGACTTTGGCCTCCTGAGGCGTACGGAATATCAGTGGAATCCGGCTGTGGTTTCGTTGTATCATTATTAATAATTAAAAGCGGGCCTGTATGTAAAGACATCCCGTTGGAATACAAACCATCTTTGCCTCCCGGCACACCATGAGGGCTGTGACATGTTGCACAAATTATGCCGCCGGTTGTTCCATATGCTAAATGCCCGCCTAAAACACCAAACGGATTCGCAAAAATAGCGCTGTCAATAACAATACCCGGCAGGCCGTCACCGGTTATATTCATACCAACCGGATGCGTTCCTTTATTATTTATTCCTTTTGAGCTCGTTTCTCTTTTTTGGTGGCAGTAAGAACATAAATTCTGGAGTTCTTTTTCATAAGAAGAACCGCCTTCATCGGCAGTAGTATCAAATATTAACGTATTTAAAAAACGGCCGTTTCTGTTATCATGGGGATTATGGCAGGTAGAACACTCTATATCAGTCGTGTCTTCAGTATGAGGCCAGCTGCTCGCGATAAATCTTTCATTCAGCCAGTCTGTTTCTTCAACATTAGGTTCAATATTACTCGCGTGGACAACAGGATGGTTATCTTTTTTCAAATCAAAAACAGTAAAAGATTTATTTGCGCGGGTCCCCGCGCGGTTCGTCCCGTGGCAGGAATAACACAAATTACCGATCTTCCCAAATTCCCTCGCTTCTAATTCATAACGCCATAATACAGGCCCTTTAGCGCTGTGCGGCACATGACAATAAGCACAAACACCTTCAAACTCGCCGCCTCCGGCAAATTGGGCGTTGAGTTCCTGGTTATGAACAGTTTCAATGATACTTGCTTTAACAACCAAAGTTAATAAAATAATAAGTAGAAAAGCAAGTAACCATCTTTTCATTGAAAAATTAATTCCTTATCAAATAAATATTTTATTTTTTGAATTTCCAGACAGATATCCGGTGCCTTAAAAGTTCTGAAATGTAGATGCGGTCTTTCCTGGCTGCAATTCCTCCTATAGTAGTCAAATCCATGCGCCCACCCTTTTCATCTGAAAGAGCAAAAAGAAATTTTCCTTCGCGGTCAAAAACCTGGACATTTCCCTTAGCGATATCCGCTACATAAACCCTGTCCATTTCATCTATAGCTATGCCAGATGTTTGCCCAAAAAGGCCCGCTACATCTCCCTGTCCTCCAAATTCAGTCAAAAAATTCCCGGTATTATCGAATCTATAAATGCGGCTTATAATCCCGCATGATACATAAACCTCATCATGGCTGTTAATCGCTATATAGGCAGGCCTGACTAAACCTCTTGGTTTGCCGTTTATTTCAAAGACATTGACAATAAACTTATAATTGCCGTTTTTATCATGAACTTCAAGCAATTGGTCATCCACGTCCGCCACCCAGATATTCCCCTGGCTGTCTACACAAACATCATTCGCGCCGGTCTGGCTGTCTTCTTTTATTCCCTGGGGCCCCCGGTGCCTGCCTGCCTTAAGTTCAAATTTACTTACGAATTCACCCTCTGGTGTAAAAATCTTCACCTGGTTTAACACTGGATCGGCCACGTAGATCCGTCCCTCGGAATCAGCTCCCACTCCGTTGGGGTCAAGAAATTCCTCATCTTCACGGCCTTCCTTCCCAAATGCGGAAACAAATTCACCCTTATCATTAAAAACCTGGATACGGCGGTTAACAGTATCTGCTATATACACGTTTCCATTCGCGGCAACCGCGACATCCTGGGGCTGGTTAAACTGAAATTCCTCTTCTCCTTCTATTATATAAAGAAACAATGTAGGTGTAGTAAGAAACTTTACCTGTGCCGAAACAGAAATACTTAAACCGCAAATAAAAATTAAAATAAGACGTATATTTTTCATTAAGGCCGCTTTTTAGCTAAAATTGCCGATAGAAATTAATGCACTGTCCCATGCAATTTACCTGCTTCAGGATCATATTTTTCGCTTATTCCAAGTATGCTGTATTCTGCCGATTTCGCCAGCGGGCTTTTAGGATATTTATCTATAAGTATCTGGTACTCTTTTATTGCCTGGTCGAAATCATTTAACCCGTCAACACTGTATAATCTTGCGATCTGATACTGGACTTTATCCGCGAGATTGCATTTCGGGTAAAGTTCCAGTATTTTTCTTGCAATTTCAATTTTTTTCAGCGGGTCAATTTCGTTTTGAACGTCAGAAAACATATACAGGGGTTTTCTATCATAATCAGAATTTTGTTTAATGAAATCTATTGCGTTTTTGGCCTCGGCATTCACTTTTCTTTCTTGCGCGGATTTCCCGTTTACTGAAATATCTATGACCTTCTGATAATAATCGATTGCCTTATCAAATTCTTTCAGTCTCAAATAACTGTTCGCAATAATATTATTTGAAAGCAGGATATTCCCGTCTCCCGGGAACTTTTTTATATAGAAAACGGACATTTCAATTGATTTCGGATAGTCTTTCCGGACACTAAAACAATTAGTTATTACATCCCAGAAATACCTGCTTTCAAAGTTAAAATCTTTATCAATTTCATACAATTTTTTAAAATCAGTCAGATAATTCACATCATCACTTTTCTTTAAATATGCCACACCCCTGTAATAAAGTGCCGATGTATTTTTCTGATTTTCCGTTAATATATCCGAAAACACTTTTATCGCCTTGTCATAATCTTCTCGGACCATAAAATCAAGCCCCTGCGTAATATTTCCGGACGGGGTTGTTTTTCTTTCAAAACAACCGCCAAAAACTAATAACAAAAAACTAATGGTTAATAATTTTCTTTTAATCATAATTAAAACGGATGACATGAAGTACATAATTGGTCCTGGGGCATGCGCCACATACCGACATCTTCCACTTTACCCCGTTCACCCTTGATTATTCCTTTGGAATGAACTTGATGGCATGTACCGCAGGTTATCCACCCTTTCTCATCCAGCGGCAATAAATTTACCGGGATATCTTTAATTGGTTTTAAATTTTTATTTTCAACTATTACTATCTTCCCATCTACCACTTCTTCTTTGGTGCTTTCTATTTTAATAAGATGTTTTGCACCGGTGCCGTCTTTTTTCGTCCCGGGATGGTCCCTGTCAAGATGGCATAAAATACACAAGAAATTTACATCCCCGATCAAACCGATGTTTTTAGATCCCTCTACTATTTTATCCGGCGGCAGTGAATGGCAATATTTACATCTTTCAGGAACAATACCGCCTTTTTCATCAACCATTTTATGCGGGTTTATTTTCTTGATTTCTTCTTTTATATGACATTTAAAACAAATGTCGCTGCGGCCTTCAAACGGTCCGCCCAAAAGATAACTTGGGTTCTTTTCTGCAATATTTTCATTGAGTTTACCTTGTTCGCATTCGAATTTTCTATCATGGCAGGTCAAACATATGATTTTATTGTTTTTTAAAGGATACCCTTCCGATCTTTTTATCATTTTTGATTCCGGATGAACCTCACTCAGCGGATGGTGACCCGCTCCCTCTTCGAACTGTTTATGACACCAATTGCACATCTCAACGTCACTTCCAAATTTAACACTGGCATCCGCCGCTCCTTTTTCCGGTGTTTTTTCATGGCAGGAAAGGCAGAATACCCTCTTTTCATGAGGATTTATTTCTCTGGATTTTACGGCAAAATTCTGGTAATCAGGCCGCAGTATATACATAACTCCCGTATTGCCATGCGGATTATGACAGGTAATACATGAAATTGCGCCATCTATCACAGGTAATGTAGTGGGGAACTCTTTGCGGATTGATTTATCCGCGAAAGGATTAACTTCCAGAAAATGCCCGCCTACCGCTGTTCCATGGCAAAAATCACATAACTCAATTATATCTCTTTTTATTGTTTCTTTCAAAACATCTTTTGCTTTTTTTGGGTCACTGCTGTGGCAGAAACTGCACATTGCCTCATCATCTGTGTGTGGAGATTTTTTTGTAAATTCCTTACCGTGACAGGCATCGCACAAATCCAGCCGCCTCCCGAATTTTGCAGTTTTGTCATTTTCATCCTGGGGAAACCCGCGAAGTAAAACATTTACAGCCAATTCCACATGAGTATAATGGCATGTACTGCAGACAACCTTGCCTTTAGAGACCCCGTCCACCCCAAGCGGCAGAAAATCAGGGACTTTCACGGCATCGCTCGGCACCACATTGACTTTATGATGGTCCGCGTCTTCATGACAGCTTTTGCACAATTCAACAATATCATTATTCGGCATTAAAAGCTTTATATCTTTGTCCTCTGGTTTTGGCCTTCCCATATGGCATGATTCACAGCCCAGCTGCATATGTATATTCGGCGTAATCGACACTTTACTCCTGCCCTTTGTTTCCAGGCCCTGCTGTTTTTGACGGCTTTTTCTCTGCGCTTGTACATTAAAAGAAGAAAAGAAAACAATTAAAAGCACCGCTACAAAAAAACAAATTTTATATTCTTTTTTCATATTTTTCTCCTTCTAATAGACAAAGAAATTAAAGAGAAGCTCAACTCCATCTTTTAAGACAGAGTTGAGCTTCTTTACTAACAATTCGTTACAAAACTACATACAAACTTAACCCGTTACTCTCCCTGCGGATGACACATTTCACAAGTAGGCCTGTCATTGACTGATTTTACTGTATCATGCTGAGTATGATTATTTACAGGTCTCTTATTATAGTATCCGGTATCTATGGCAGTCCATGCACTGCTGTAAACTTCAACGAAAGCCCTCGTGGTATCACCTTCCAGAATATATGAACCCCAGCGTGAATTCGCGCTGTGCGCTGAATGGCAGGATTCACAAACCATCTGGCCATAAGGATAATTCGCCGGTTTAAAAATAGCAGTTGATTCACGAACTACCTTCTTTGGATCCGCTGTATCGAATAAATTAATTGTCGTATCTGTCCTCGTGACCCAATCATGTTTATTGCTTGGATTGAGAGGATTGTACTGGGCTGAAGCTGTATCTGTTATTACTTTATGCCCAACGTGTGTTGTTCCCGGGAACTCTACCGGATGTGTCGCCGCCGGGAAATGGCATATATAACAAATATACGATCCTGTGTTCTTCGCCAGGAGCAGCTCGCCACTCCACTGGTTATCTTCAGTGGTATCATCAACCGGCCCATTACCTGTAGCACCACCTGTAGCCGCACCGTGAGGTGTATGGCAGGATAAACAAGTAACAACAGGTGTAGTCACGGTTGCATACAAATAACCAACGATACTATACTGGTCAACACCGACTCCGTCAGTTGCATTAGTCCACATTCTCCTGCCGGGCCAGCCGCCAAACCATGTGGTATCCAGCCAGTTATCAACATCAGTCGTATTTTCAATTTCTCCTCTATGGTCTAATGTCGTATCACTGCTTCCAAGCCAGCCATAAGTGGCATTGCTTAAATACGGCCTGTTATTGGAAATAACTCCGATATAATGGCTGCCCAATCTATCAGTACCGTTTGTTTCATTCGGATCCTTATGTGCCCATACAGGATTTGGCCCCTCTAAATACCAGTAACTCGGATTTGCCGCTTTTTGCTTAGCTGTACCAACACGTAAGGTATCCAGCAAACCTTTGCTGTAAGTGGTAGAAAGAGTAACTGCGCCGGTATCCATCCATCCATGGCAGTTAACACAAAGTTCCGCGAAATCAATGTAATCCGCTAACATGAACCTTCCCATACCGCCATGAATTACTCCGGTCCCAAACGCACCGCCATGGCATGTCCTGCACATAAGTTCTGAACTTGTTCCCAATAAAGGCAATTTTGCGTAGTTTGGAAGAGCAATACCGTCTTCCGTCGTAAGGTCACAAACCTGGGCACCCTTTAAATTATTTATAGGATGCGAGGTACCTGCCGGAAGCGGATTTTCATAATGGCAGTCTTCACAATATTGTACTGAGGATGGACCCCTTAAAATGGGTGTTCCAACCTGCCCGAGGTGGACATCATGGCAACTGTTACATATCAAGTAATCACCTTGTCCTCTCGCATTACCCATTGTGTATATATTCGGCGCACCGCTTTCCTCGTAATTCTTCCATCCAGTTGAAGTAGAATCAGCATGTACCGGATACCTGATTCTTAAACTGATATTCGTGCTTGAATATATCTCGTCTGCCAGATTACTTATATACGCCCTCGTGGTATTATCAGCCGTGGATGTCGGATAATTATTTACAGGATGAGCATATTTCTTTTTAATAGTATCCTGGTCATATGTTTCCACTGTATCTGTCTTCTTTGGAGTAATACCGTGACACCATTCACAAGCATTGCTCTCACCTTCATCGATAATAAACGCTGTTTCTCCCTGCCATTTGGAATATGCGTCCTGGAAGACATCAACATTAGCGGAGCTGTAACCGGTTTCGTCATTGTCCTTTACAAGAAGCGGCCCCATAACCAGTCCCAAAGTATCATTTGCGCTGGTTACTCCGTCTTGTGAATTAGGCGCGGCGTGAGGCATATGGCAGGACATGCATGTAAATTCTCCTGCAGGCCCTAAATGAGCGCCCCTGTCCCCTACCGCTTTACCGGCTTTACTGCCTGAAACACCTGTGGTATCTTTATATTTTTTGAAAAACCTTGTTCCTGTCGTATCAGGGTCACAATTAAGAGAATCAAGCCAAATCCCTTCATAACCCGAACCCATTGCAAATGAATTTGGATCGGCTACTACGTTGCCGACCGGGTGTGATCCTTCGTTGGACGTCCCAACCCCGCTCTTATCACGGCCTGTATGACAAAATGAACATACATTCCTGAAATTGGAGTTATACGTCGAACTGTATTCCGATGCGGAAGAATCAAAATAAGCCACGCGCAGATAATTTCTGCGGTTGCCCTGGTTCCAGTCATGAGGATTGTGGCAGGATGAACATTCTATATCTCTTTTCCCCTGTAACCAGTCATCATAATAAGGCCACTTTACTGAAATCGCCGTTGTCGACGTAGAATCCGCTATACCAAGGGTTGTATCATTTATATAAGCCGAGGTATATATCGTCGGGTGCGTATCATAAGTGGTTGTATCTGCCGCCCTGTTTGGCTTTGGTAAAGCCCTGAAAATCATTTCATTCGCAGGATCAAGATGGGCCGCGTTAAAGTCATTATCAATCGATGAATGACATTGCGCGCACAAGAACGCTACAATACCCAATTTACTCTTACCTACACCCGCAGTTTCTGACGCTACCGCTATTGGAAACAACCTGTCACCTTTTGCTGAATGCGGAATATGACAATAAGAACATACTCCGGTGTTAACCCTCGTTCCAAGTTGATTCGTATTGTGCCATGAAACTACGTCGTGAGGTGTGGTACTGATGCCCGCAAATGAAACGCTGTAAAAGCCGGCAACCAGAATCAATACCAATGCTAGCATAAAATTTTTCTTCATACTTTCCCTCCTTTCACAAAATTAAGCATAACACACATACCAAGGCATCTTTGCATATTTCACCTCCTTTTTTATTATTTCTTGGGCGCTAGCGTTTTAGCCGCCCCGGCAACAACATACCTGAATATCGAAACTTTTTCATTTCCAAGCGCCTGTGATACATATAAATAATCTGTTTTTTTATCAATTGAAATCCTCGCGGCCATCGGGACCTGCAGCGGGCCGCCATTAGTATCGCTCAACGCATATAAAAATTCGCCCGTCGGGCTGAATACCTGTATAATGGACCTCGCGCCGTCCAGGATATATACCCTGTCCTTGCTGTCAATCGCTATTGACGTCATTTTAACAAAAAGCCCTGCGGCATCCCCCTGTCCGCCGAAACTGCCTAAAAAATTACCCTTGGCGTTAAAACGGTGGACCCTGTAAATTATTCCGTCAGTCACATAAACCTCATCTTTACTGTTGACCGCCATATCGCTTGGCCTGGCCAGATTTAATTTCTCTCCGGTCTTGGTTTTAAAACTTTGAATGGCATATTTATATTTACCATTCAAATTATACACGCTGATCGCGCCGTTTTCCTGGTCACAAACATAAATATCGCCACGGCTATTGACTGTAACTGCATTCGGACCAGCCCCGGGTAAATTCTTTTGAACAGCGGTATTCATCGGTATTGTGAATAACAGCGACCCTTTGGGGCTGATTACAAATAAACCCGGTTGTTTATAATCAGCCGCGTAAATATTACCTTTGTCATCAGTGGCAACACTTAACAGCCAGGTAAAATTTATCGATTCTTCCCCCTCTACTACCGGTTTATCACCAACCTGGTCTAAAAATGTGCCGTTTTCAGCGTAAATAAGGATCTTGACACCGCCGTCCGCTATATACAAAGTCCCATCCGGGGCAATTGCTGTCTTATATGGTGTTTTAAGAGGCCCGATGTCCCTTACCAGTTCCATCGCGCTGTATGCCGCTTTCGCGCCTTCTGATTTTACATCCTCACCCGCTTCTGCAGCCGGCAGTTTCAATTCTTCCGATTGAGTTGTTTCCTGGGCAAAACTAATTCCGCTAAAAACAAACACAAAAAAAGTTACTATCTGCCAAAGTAAAAATTTTCTATTTTGATACATCAATAATCTCCTCTCTTTTATATCAGATTAAAAAAATTATACTATAAAATAAAAAAAAAGTCAAGTAATAACAGATAAATTAATATCCGCAGTTACTTAACTCTCCGAATCTTCCCTTGGCCTTGTCCTTCTGTCCACACCTTCCGGCCTCGGTTCCATACTTTTTAAAATATATGCTGAAAAAATATACGCATCGTAAACGCTGAAAACCAATAATCCTAAATAAAGCGCAAGCGGGAGAAAACGGGACACACCCTGGGCTTTCGCGTATTCCATAGCAATTTCTCCCGTAAGATTCAAATCCCTGGCCTGTTCCAGCGCCTGGTTATAATCCTGCTGCAAGAAAACAAACCATGTCAATAAACTAATAGCGAGGAGAATCATTATCAAAGATCGAATAACTTCCCTGTTGTATGCCTGTCCCGCGCCCGGGAAAAATAAGGATGCTGCCGCCGCGATAACAGGGCTCTTCTTTTTTTTGCCGCTTTCAAGTCTCTGTCTTAATATCATAAACCCCTCTCCAGTAAAAGCCAAATAATTTTAGTATTATATTTGTTTTTTGTCAAGAAATATTTTAATATTTTATTCTTTTTTTTCTTCCATATTAGAATGACAGCTGGGACAAAGTTTTTCTTTCGGTTTCCAGAATATAAACGGGTTATCCGACCCATGCGGATTATGACAACTGTAGCAAACTATATTCCCTTTGTCATCAATAAAAATATCCTTCCCGATCGCTACCGGCGAACCCTTTGTCGGCTGTAAATCGTAAGGATGTTCATGTTTGGATAATTTATCGCTGATTGGAGTATGGCACTCCGTTTCTATGCATAATTTCCCTGCCGGGTGTCGAAGGTTATAGGGATTATCGGATTCATGCGGATGATGGCACCCGAGACAATCCCCGTCTGTAATAGCCTTGTGAGAAAACGATATATCTCCGTTTGCAATTAAACTTTCATTGCCATTTTCATCTTTTACCGTCTTCCATTTAATTTTTTTATCTCTGTGACACAAATAACACATATTCGCCTTCCCGTCCTCCCATAAAACAAAATCGTTGGTTGTCCCGTGAGGGCTGTGACATCCCATGCAAAATTGCTTTTTAACCGCTGTATGAACATTTTTTTTCATCGAACCTATTCCTTCATGGCATGTCATGCAAATCTGCCCCCCGCCGTCAACAACAACCTTATAACCGCTGTTAGTTCCCTCGGGATCATGGCATGCAAGACACGCCCCCTCCCCCGCGGGACCGTGCATATAACCCCATTTTGTTATGTCATTTTTATGACATAAACTATAACACATCTTTTTATCCGCTTTCATGGGATTCATCGCGTGGCAATCCGTGCAAAGGCTGTCTTTTTTGCCTGTGTGGAAAATATATTTGTTAAATCCGGCGGGCCCTGTTGAATCATAGGTTTTTAGAATAAAAAATTTGTAATTTTTTAAGCTAAAAACTTCTAATTTTATTTTTTCCTTCTCTTCAGCATCACTTATCTCAATCTTATTCAACCCGTTATTTAAATTCACCAGGAAATGAAAATTTCCTTCCCGCGGTTCCGTGTAAAGGCCTTTTTCCCCGTTAACATAATAAACCAGTTTTTTTGCGTCTGTTTTCCCGACAATAAAAATCGTTCTTGTAAATATATAAATTTTATCTTCGGGCGAGTAAACAGCAATGTCAGCCTTTATTTTTTTTCCCCATGTTAATAAAAAAAAACCTGAAGCAAACAGACACAACAATATATTTTTTTTCATTATTATTTTTTGGTTTCTTTAAGAAAAAATTTGTCTTTTCCGCTGTGGGGATTATGGCAAAAACTGCATTCTTCCCTGTTATCTTTTAAATTAACAAGATGTTCCTTTTTTATTGATTCTTCTTCATGGCACATGTAACATATTTTATTTTTATTTTCACGTAAAAATTTGTTTTCTGTTGAACCATGGGGTTCATGGCAGGCCTGGCATGAACCTGAAGCTATGGGGCCATGAATAAATTTATCTTTTTCAAAACTATCATGGCAATTAAAGCAAACCACTTTTGACTGGTCAACTGCGGGAAAATTTTCTTTTGCCTCCTTGGTATGGCATTCAGAACATTCATTGTCCAATATCGGCGCGTGCAAAAAATATTTTTTATAGTTTTGCTGTCCGTTTTTATTATCAGTTTCATAAAAGATATTTATTGTCCGGACATCCGCTCCATTTGTAATTTTCAGCTCATTCAACCCGGCATTAAGTTTAATCTTATCTGTAAAAATATTCCCTTTTTCAAGTTTAACTGTGTTAACTGAAGAATTATTAACCGTTAACTTTAATTCTTTATCATTGCCATTGTATTTGCCTATTACAGGAAAATATTCCTGTTCAACCTCAATATTTTCACTCCCTGGAGAAATAATATCCAGGTTTTTACCCCGGACATTATTGCCATATAAAAAAACACAAAATACAAATCCAATAAAAAATTTTTCAATTTTCATCTTGCCGTCAATTCCTCTCTATTTAGTCCTTTTTTGTAATTTTTCGATTATTCCCCTGTATTCTTCGCTTGCCTTTTTTAGTTCTGCCAGCGCCTCTTCTTTTTTCCCTTCTTCCAATAAAATCTCGCCTAAATCGTTATAAGCATTTGCAAGATTAGGGTGGACTTCCCGCTTTTTCTTCATCCCAGCGAATAAATCCTTGCCGACTTCCGCAAATATACCGATTGTTTTTTTAAACTCGGCTTTTGCTTCCTCTTTCTGTCCCTTCTTTCTGTAAATCATACCTAATCCATAATGCGCATCGCCCGATTCGGCATCCAATTCCAATGCCTTTTTAAACTCAGCAAGGGCGTCATCAGTTAAATCCTTTTTTAAATTAAAAAATCCAAAATCAATATGGGGCTGAATTTCATCAGGATTAATCGATATGGCTTGCGTGTATTCAATCAAAGCCTCTTCCATATTCCCCTGTTTATCATAAATACCGGCGAGCATAATATGGGGTTTAACATAATTCGGGTCAGCCTCTGCGGCCTTTTTCAGTTTTGGGACGGCACTGTCATATTCGCCGTCCTGTAAAAACTTCTCTGCTAAATTCATTTCCATCGCGGCGTCCTTATTCGGCTTATAGGTCCTTTTCACCATAGACATCTGTTTTGATTCGTGGACTTTTGCCACTTCAAGGCCCAGCGCTTTTTTTACATTATCTTTTACATTATCTTCGCCTTTTAAAGGGCTCCACATGGGCATCAGGTAATCAACCCTGCCTTCTTTATTGATAACCACAAGTGAAGGGAAAGAGATAATTCCATATAATTTATAAACAGTTTGGTTATTATCCAAAAGAATATTAAAAGGATATTTTTTTTCATCAAGCAGTTTATTTATGTCCGCGATTTCAGTTTCACTTATATCGCGCGGTTCCGAAGGGGTAAAAACACCTAATACCTCCAAACCGTTTTCCTGGTGGTACCAGTTATAAAGCTGGGCCAGTATATCCAATTCCTTCACACTGTCTTTTGTAGTCAAATTCCAAAAACAAACTGCCGTGGCGTTTTTTCCCTTATAATCAGTCAGCGAAACATTTCCGCCTTTAAGGTTATTCAAACTGAAATCCAAAGCCTCATCTCCAACCTTTATATTCTGAATGGCATAAGCGGAGTTAATAGCGTGAACAGGAGACACAAGAGAGAAAGAAACAAATATACAAATTACCAGTATGCAGAGGCAATAAAATGCTTTTTTATTTTTTTCCATTGTATCTCCTGATATTAAACCGTTCAAACGGTTTGAACCGTTTAAACTGTTCAAACTGTTATTTAAATCTAATACCACTCTTCTTCCGGCACAGGATTTTCACGATCATAGTCTCTCGGCTTATGACAGCCAACCACACACCTTCCGCCTGTTGGTGTTTTTGTAAATTCCACTTTATAATTCCAATATGGGCTGAAAGGCACTTCCAGGCGAATATGTTTTTCCTGGGTAGAAGCATGGACCTCGTGGCATGCGCGGCAGGTCCGCCCTTTTTTCTTGTTAACATGAACATAATGCATGTTCTTTTTCCCGTTCCGGAAATCAGTCAGCGTCGCGGTAAACGGATCCAAAACGACTGTTTTCTTATGGCACCCAAAACATAAATCATATTTACTTTCTTCAAACGCGTCATAAAACGGTTTTGGAAAATCTTTCTGCAATATCTTTGTGAAAGCTGAACCATGCGGATTATGACACGCCACACAATCTCCCTGTTTGACCGGGCCGTGCTTGGAAGGTTTATTAAACTCGCTTTCTTTATCCTGGTGACACATAAAGCATAATTTTTCGCCTTCCCTCAAAAGCTGGTATTTGGTATCCGCGGCATGGGCATCATGGCACTTGCTGCACTGCCCTTCAGCCACAGGAGGATGTTTTTCCGCCACCTCTGCAAATCGCGCTTTTTTCTCTTTGTGGCACATATAACATAAACCTGCACCCTCATCTTTTAGCTGATATTTGAAATCAGATGTATGCGGATCATGGCAATCGCCGCATTTTCTTTCAGCCACGGGTTTATGCACAAATTCTTTTTGCATGTCTTTAGCCTTGGCTTCATGGCATACAAAACAAATCTCCGCAGGCGGCTTTTCCAATTGGAATTTATACGGGGCGGCATGCGGGTTATGACATACGTTACAGTCACCGGCGGCTACAGGGCCATGAACAAATTTCATATTGGCTTTATTTCTTTTATGGCACATATAACATAATTCCGCTCCCAAACCTCTTAATTGAAATTCCTGTGCCCCTCCGTGAGGGTCATGGCATGCATTACAGTCTCCGCCGCCAACCGGCCCATGGACAAACTGCTGTGCAAAATCCATTTCTTTGTCGGTATGGCATCTATAGCATAAGGCGCTTCCTGTTACTACAAGAGAAAATTTACTGAATGTTCCGTGCGGGCTGTGACAACCTATACAGGCGCCGTCACCTACCGGGCCATGGCTGTAAACATAAGCGTTAACACTTTTATCTGTATGACAGCCTTCTTCCGGATTCACGCAGGAGATCGCACCTCTTAACAATCTTCCCGGATAAACACCTTTGCTTTCCGATAAATCATGGCAGTCATTGCACAATTCAGCGCGGCCTTTAATCGGTTTATGTCCATAGAACTTTTTAAAATCCCTCTGGACAAAATCCGGGATTACCGTTGTATCTTTTTTATAAAAAATTTTTACGGCGGACGCCCCTATATCCTTGTCTTTTGCGACAACTTTTATTTCATTCATTCCGTCTTTCAGGGTTACTGCGCCGAGAAACGTTCCTTTTATAACATCAGCTAACTTTACCGGTGAATCATTAACTAATATGTTAACCTGGGTTACCGACGCGTCATGGACTAAACCGACAATGCGCACCTCTTCATATTCATAAATTACATTAGTGTTGGGAATAAGAATTTCGATATTGGAGGAAACAACTGCGTAGCTTTTTAGAGTCAAACTTAGAACAAATAAAAAAACACCTGTTACCAGTGCAAAAAAATTTTTCCTCATTTTGCTGCTCCTTTTTTTGAATCATTATAACTTATTTTATAAATAAAATTTTAATAATTTATCGAAGGAAGACTAATTATATAAAAAAACATATCAAACTGTCAAGAAAAAAATCCTTTCACAAAAAAAATAATTTTACTCTTGACAAAATAAAAAACCCAGTGTTATAATTTCTATTCCGACTTATAAAAAACAAAAGAAAGTTAGCCAATTAAGGGAGGGAAGGCTTAATGAAGAAAAGAAAGTTACTGCTGACGTTTCTTGTTGCAATCTTTTTTGCCGGCTGTTCGCTTAGTAACCCGTTAAGCGAACTCAGTTGGGGAACAGCTACTGTAGTTGGAAGGGTAACAAGAAGCACTACATCGCTTGGCGGCACTGTTTTCGAAGGTGTTCCCGGAGCTTATATAAAAACAGATTCGGGAACTGAACAGACCCGTACCAATGAAGAGGGTTATTACAGCCTGACATTAAGATTCAGAACAGGCAGTGCTGCAAAAGAAAAGAAAATTAAAATACTTGCATTTGATTACATTAATGCAGGTAAAACTGGAAGTGTTGGTGATATCACTATCAGGGACGGCATTATTACTGAAGCGCCTCCAATTTCTTGGGCAAAATAATTTAATAAATATTAAAAACGTAGGGGGATTTAAGAATGAAAAATTTTCTAGGTTTTTGTAGAAAAGGGAAATCATCCGTTATTACCTTTTGTTTAATAGGAATAGTTATTTTTTCCGGGTGCGGGAAAGACGATAAAGATGTTGTTCAGAATCCTCTGAGTTATCCTTTTGACAGTACCGGACAAATAGTCGATACTTATTTAGCAAATTCCCCTACTAATCTTCAGCTCACAGACGACGCTACAGGGATAAAATTAACATGGCTGACACCTGCAAATATAACGGACCTGACTTTATCAGGTTATAATATTTATAGTTCAAAAGACGGAGGTTATAATTACAGTTTAACAGCTTCCGTAGGTTTAGTTAATACTTATACTGATACAACCGCTACAGTAGTGGGGACCACTTATTTCTTCCAGATGACCAGCGTGTTTATTAAATATGAAACTGTCGGGAATTTTTATACCAGCGGAATAGAAAGCAGGCCGACTGAAGCAAAATCAAGGAAAAAATAGAATAAATGCAATAATAAAAAAAGGGAGATAAATTCTCCCTTTTTTTATTTATTTGAGCAGTCGGGGTCTTTTTCCGGCCCCTCATTTATTTTAACGTGGTGTTTCACTAATATTCATTGTTTGTTTTAAGTGTTCAATATTCTGCCTGGCAATTTCTTTAAATTGAGGGTCCTGTTCCAGGCTATAGTTTTTCTCCCATTCAGCTAAAGTTTCTTTGTATTTTCCCTGTTCATAGTAAACCACACCCAGATTATAATGGGCCTTGGCGTGCTTTGGATTTATCGCTATACCTTTTTTAAACTCCCTCTCAGCTAAATCATACAATCCCATCTGCTTGTAGGCCGTTCCCATGTCCGTCCGGACATCAACATTTGTTGAATCAATAAGCAGCACCTTTAAATAGTTTTCAACCGCTTTGTCCCATTTACCAATATCATAATAGATATTTCCAAGTGCGGTCAAAATTTCCAGATCTTTTGGGTTATTTTGCAATATTCTTTCATATTCGCGGATTCTCTGCTCGTCCATTTCGTCATGTCCTTCTGCTTTTTTACCGGAAATCTTTTCTTTATTCTGGCAATTGACCGAAAAAAGCAATAAAATCGGTAAGGCGGCTGATAAAAATTTTTTTCTCATTTAATTTCTCCTCTTTGTATATCCAGTTAATTTTTCTGTTTTATTATCCTAAACGTTTCTTCCGCGGCCTGAATAGTCATATCAACGTCTTTTATACTATGGGCATTTGATAAAAATAAGGCCTCGAACTGGGACGGGGCCAGATAAATATTCCGTTTTATCATCTCTTGAAAAAACAAAGCGAATTTACCGGTGTCTGATTTTTTTGCCTCTTCATAATTTGTAACTTTTGTATTTGTAAAAAAAGCGCAAAGCATGGAACCGACCCTGGCTGTATAAATATCAACTCCTGCGCTTCTGGCCGCTTTTTCTATCCCTTTAGAAAGCCTTTTACCGAGTCTCTCGAGTTTTTTGTAAATATTTTTATTTGACAATATTTTTAAAGTCTCTATCCCGGCTACCATGGCCAGCGGATTTCCCGATAAAGTTCCTGCCTGGTATATCGGGCCGCTCGGCGAGACTTTTTCCATTATTTCTCTCCTTCCTCCGTAAGCTCCTACAGGCAGCCCCCCTCCGATAACCTTTCCAAGGGTCGTTAAATCCGGTTTAATCCCGTATAATTCCTGCGCCCCGCCATAACTTACCCTGAATCCTGTCATAACTTCATCGAATACCAGAACTATTCCATACTCCTTTGTGAGTTTCCTGATACCCTCTAAAAATCCCTTTTCCGGGGGAATAACACCCATATTCCCTGCCACCGGTTCTAAAATTAAACAGGCAATTTCATGGCCGTCTCTTCTGATTACATCTTCAACCTCGTCTAACTTATTATAATTAAGGTTAATAGTATACCTGGCTGTATCGTAAGGAACACCGGGGCTGTCAGGGACACCCAAAGTAGTGGCCCCCGAACCCGCTTTAACCAATAAACTATCCGCGTGGCCGTGATAACATCCTGCAAATTTTATAATTTTATCACGTCCGGTGTATCCTCTCGCAACCCTGATTGCGCTCATAGTGGCTTCTGTCCCTGAATTTACCATACGCACCATTTCACATGATGGGAACGCGTTTGTAACTAATTTCGCAAGTTCAATTTCATACTCAGTCGGCGCGCCGAAACTTGTCCCTTTTTTCATTGCTTCCTTCAACGGCTTGATTACCTTAGCGGGAATATGCCCTAAAATCAGCGGCCCCCATGAGAGCACATAATCAATATATTCTTTCCCATCGACATCGTAAATTTTTGAACCCCTGCCGTGATCTATAAAAAGAGGTCCACCGCCTACCGATTTAAACGCCCGGACAGGGCTGTTCACACCTCCTGGAATATATTTCTTTGCTTCTTCAAATAGTTTTTGTGATTTTTCACCCATTTTATCTCCCATATTAAGCTGTTCAAACCGTTCAATCAGTTTAAACGGTTTAAACAGTTTGAATTATTTTTTAACTTTTGGTTTATAAATACAATACGGCTCCTCGCTCATATAATCATTATCCCTGGCATAGGCCCTTGCGCGGCACCCTCCGCAGAAAACTTTATATTCACAAATTCCACATTTCCCTTTGAGTTTACTCAGGTCACGCAGATCAGTAAACAATTTACTATTTTGCCATATCCTGGAAAATTTTTCCTTTCTTATGTTACCGGCAGTCACAGGCAGATAACCACAGGGCTGGACATCACCCTGCGATGATATAAAACAAAAACCTACACCGCCCAAACACCCTCTTGTCATCGCTTCAAAACCATGGGTCTGAACTGTGACCTGTTTTCCTTCTTCCTTAGCGCGCTGGCGCATAATCCTGAAATAATGAGGGGCACAGGTAGCTTTCAAATTTATATTTACATTTTTACTCTCTTTATAAAACCAGTCCAGTATATCTTCATATTCCTGCGGCGAAATTTCATCGCCTTCAATCTGTTTACCCCGGCCTGTGGGGACAAGAAGAAAAATATGCAACGCGGCGGCGCCTAACTCTTTTACAAGAGCAGCTATTTTTTGTATTTCATCTTTATTGCGCCTTGTAATTGTTGTATTTATCTGAAAAGATAAACCGGCCTTTTTTAACTCGCTTATGCCTTTTAACGCCTCCCGGAAAGCGCCCTTTAAACCGCGAAAAGAATCATGGGATGCTTCATTTGAACCGTCTAAACTAACACTGACCCTTTGAATGCCTGAGGCTATTAATTTTTTTATCCGTTCAGGGCTAAACAGAGTACCATTTGAAGCCAGGACCACTCTCAGTCCTTTTTCTGTTGAATATCTGCTTAATTCGCATATCTCGTCAAACCTCATAAGAGGCTCCCCGCCGCTTAAAATTATCACGGGTTTAGCAAACGTTACAACATCATCAATAAGCTTTTTACCTTCGTCTAATGTAATTTCTCCATTCGCCGGAGAAGATGTCGCAGAGGCCCTGCAATGCAAGCATCCCAAATTACAGGCCGAAGTCCATTCCCAGGCGATTAGTCTAAGTTCACTGCTTAAAAAATTTTTCATTAATTACTCCTGTAAAAATTTGTTCAAACAGTTCAAACGGTTCAAACAGTTCAAACAGTTCAAACGGTTTAAACGGTTTAAACGGTTCAAACGGTTTAAACTATTTATCTTCTCTCAGCCATTTTGCTGCATCCTTGGCGTGATACGTAATAATAATATCCGCCCCGGCCCTTTTAATACTTGTAAGAATCTCTAAAGTTATCTTTTTTTCGTCAATCCAGCCTTTCATGGAGGCCGCTTTTACCATTGCATATTCACCGCTTACATTATACGCGGCAACCGGGATATCAAAATCCGATTTTACTTTTTTTATAATATCAAGATAAGAAAGAGCGGGTTTTACCATTATAATATCCGCGCCTTCATCTAAATCCTGCATCACTTCTCTTAACGCCTCCTGGGAATTAGAAGGATCCATTTGATAGCCTCGGCGGTCTCCAAACTGCGGTGTTGAATGCGCGGCCTCCCTAAACGGCCCGTAAAAAGCCGAAGCATACTTGACAGAATACGACATAACAGGGGTGCCGCTGAATCCATTATCGTCAAGAACCGACCTTATGGCGCCTATCCGGCCATCCATCATATCGGACGGCGCTACCATGTCTGCGCCCGCCTCCGCGTGGGAAAGAGCGGTTTTAGCAATAAGCTCCAGCGATGCATCATTATCCACTTCATAATTTTCTCTCTGCTTTCCGCCTTCCGCCTTATGCCTTCTTATAAGTCCGCAATGTCCATGCGAAGTATATTCACAAAGACAAACATCGGTCACAACAATTATTTCCGGGATTTTCTTTTTTATTAAACGCACCGCTTCCTGGACAATACCATTATTATCATAAGCCCCGCTTCCGGTATCGTCTTTTTTATCCGGTATACCGAATAAAAGTATCGCGGGAATACCCAATGCCCTGACACCTTCGACTTCCTTATTTAACATATCAATGGAAAAATGATACTGGCCGGGCAATGAACTGATTTCTCTTTTTATTTTATTCCCTTCCGCGACAAAAATCGGAAAAATAAATTTATCAGCGGATAAATAAGTCTCTTTAACCATTTTTCTGAAGTTTTCATTTTGTCTCGTTCTTCTCAATCTTGAAATCGGAAAATACATAATAACCTCCCTGGGAAAATTGTTCAAGCCGTTCAAACGGTTCAAATGTTTAAACTGTTTAAACGGATTAAACTTTTTTATTTTCAGTCAAATCCACCATGGCATTTTATACACAACTCGCCTTTTGAAGTAATTAATATTGATTTATGCTGCGAGCTATGTGAATCATGGCATGTAAGGCAAAGTATCTTGCCGCCCTTGGCCGTTCTTAAATTAGACGGAATTTTGACCTTATTGCTCGGGTAAATATCCTTGTATGGATGGGAATGTTTTTCAATAGCCGGCCCATTATGACAGCTATCATTTGAACAAATAGATTCAACGTCTCTCTGGAGAAGGAATTTATAAGATGACCCGTGTGATTTATGGCAAAGTTCACAAGAATTTTCTTTTCCCAAACCGGAATGTTTTTTATTAAGCTGGATTGTATGGCAGACATAACAAAGCGTTTTAACATCTTCAATCAGTTTAAACCCTGTTTTGTCAATAAGATGGCAGGAATTGCATTTCCCCTGGACAACAGGTTTATGCCCGCGCAATAATTTTTTGTCATTTGAATAATGAGAATCATGGCAGTCAACGCAATTCATCTTGTCGACGGAATATTTAACATGTTTTGAATTAAAATCAGCATCATCTGTTTTATGGCAGTCTTTACAGAGTTCACTTATTGGTTTTTTCAAATTTAACGCCGGGTTTTTTCCATGGCTTAAATGACAAACCAGGCATTCTTTGTAAACAGAATGAATACTCACCGCTTTTTTGGTATCTTCTTTATGGCACATATCGCAAGACGCGTATTGATAAATAACATCACTAAAAATCTGGATCCTCGTATTTTTTGAATCCACCACATAAAGCCTGTCATTTTTATCAATAAAAATTTTCATCGGTTCATCGAATTCACCCCTGTCTTTTCCCTTTTTCCCAAATACAAAAATCACATTGCCTTCTTCATCAAAACATTGTATCCTGTTATTCCCCGTGTCACTTATAAAAATTCTGTCATTACTGTCAATCGCTATCCCCTGCGGTTTAAAAAAGGAACCCGGTTCATCTCCCGGCCTTCCGAATTTATTAATATAATCCCCCCTTGTATTAAATACCTGGACACGGTTATTGCCGGTATCCACTACATAAACCTTGCCTTTTTCTGTAATGGCTATTGCTGTAGGGTTCCTGAATTCCCCATTGGCTATACCCTCCCGGCCAAATTGTTTTAAAAAATTTCCTTTAATAAGCTGGAGCTGGCTGTTCCCTGTGTCCAGTATAAAAAGAATCCCGGTTTTTCCAAAATCCAGGTCAAAAGGCATATTAAATTTGCCCTGTCCCTCCCCGAGCCCCCCGAATTGGCCTTTCCAGTTTCCGCGCGGGGTAAAAATTTGAATCTGGTGCTGTCCGATGTCCGTCACATAAATAAACTTTTCTGAATCCACGCCAACCGCCCAGGGCAGGATAAACTCACCCCTTCCGGTCCCTTTTTTGCCAAAATTAAAATTCAATTTACCTTCTTTAGTAAACACGTTTATTTTCCCGTCCAGGCTGTCAGTAACATAAATCCAGCCGTCCTTTCCGATAACTACATCGCTTGGGACCGATGATTTATCGAGCTCTATGCAATTATAAATTTCCGCTCCGCGAGAAATATTAATTTTATACAAACATACCACGGCGGTAAAAAATACAGGGACCAATTTAAACCATTTCATTTTTGTTAATTTTTCCTCTTTTCATAATATCCCACAATTTCATCCAATAATTTTTCAAGGGTATATTCTGAAGGCGATATTTTAACTTTTAATCCCGCCTTTTCAATCCGGTTTGAGGTAATCGGCCCTATGCTCGCGATATTAACGCCGCGCATTAAATCTTTTAGTTCATCCTGCGGGAAAAGGCTTATAAAATTATCCGCTGTCGAGAAGCTCGTAAAAGTAATAACATCAATCTCTTTCTCTTCAAGGAGCGGTTTTATTTTATTTAAACCTGAATCTACTTTGACTGTTCTATACGCGGTTGCCACATTAACGTTCGCCCCCATTTCTTCAAGCCTTTCAGGTAAAATTTCTCTCGCGACCTCGGCACGTGGAATAAGAATATTTTTGCCCTTAATTTCTTCTTTCAAAAATCCCTCAACTATGCCTTCCGCCCTGAATTCTTTAGGAATAAAATCTGTTTTTATCCCTAAATTTTCTATTGCTTTTGCGGTACCGGGCCCTATCGCACAAATTTTTATTCCTTTTAACAAGCGCAGGTCATAACCTTTTTTATTTACCCGCTCAAAAAAATATTTTACCCCGTTGGAACTTGTAAAAATAATCCAGTGATATTTTTCTATCTCATCAAGCGCTTTATCCAAATCTTCGTAATTCAACGCCGGAACAATTTCAATAGTGGGAAATTCTATTACCCTCGCACCTTCATCTTCCAATAACCTGGAAAATTCGCCTGCCTGCTGCTGGCTGCGCGTTACTATTATATTCCTGCCAAACAGCGGCCTGTTATCGAACCAGCGCCATTTGTCTCTCAACCCCACTACCTCCCCGGCAATAACTAAAAACGGGGGGTTAATCTTTTTTTCCAAAACCCTGCCGGTTATGTTCCCGAGATTTCCTGTAATGACCTCCTGGCTGTTACTCCCGCCTTTTTTAATGACTGCCGCGGGCGTATTTTCTTTATAACCGGAACTTAATACCTTTTCCATGACCATATTAAAATTATTAATACCGTGATAAATAACCAATGTAGCAGCATCCTTTGGTATTTTAATCCCATTTTCTTCCGTAATACAGACAAATGCGAAATTTAATCCAAATTCACTATGAAGCAGAGGGATTCCGGCATAAATTGAAGTCAATAATTCCGGAAAACAGGGAATAAACTCAAAAGGCACGTCTAATGAAATTAAATTTTCTATTTCGCTGTTTTGTTTACAGGCAATAAATAAATCCCCGCTTTTCAGGTAAACAATAATTTTACCTTCTTTTACTTTATTTAAAATCAAGTTTTTTATTTTATCATAATCTTCATTCAAAATTCTCTCTTTTTTATTAACTGAAATTACATCTTCATCAATACCGCTGTTATAAATAACAATATCTGCATCAGAAAGAATCTCCAATCCCTTTGATGGCATTAACCTGGCACTGCTGGACGGCACCTCTATAAAATAAATTTTACCTTTTTTATCCATTTTTTTTCGTGAAACGTAAATTGTAAATCGTGAATTGTTCAAATAGTCTATTTACGTTTTACTTTTCACAAGTTACGGCCTGTAAATTTCTTCTAAAATCTTATCCCCGCCCTGGGACAATAAATTTTCAGCCAGTTTTATTCCTGTTTTTTCCGCGTCTTTTATTTCGCTGTCCAACCCGGCCTTATATAACCTTTTACCGTCAAGGCTTGCGATAACTCCGTTCAAAACAAGCCTGCCTTTTTCTATCCTGCCCCATGAACCAATGGGAACCTGGCATCCGCCCTCAAGCCGGCGAAGCATGGCCCGCTCAGCCATAATAGACCAGTAAGATTCTTCGTGGTTTAGTCCCCCGATTATTTTCTTTATTTTTACATCATCGCTTCTTATCTCAATACCAATCGACCCCTGCCCTACCGCGGGCAAAATCAAATCATACGGGATAACCTGGCGGATACTTTCATGGTATCCC
The DNA here is from genome assembly GCA_040754625.1 of bacterium. Taxonomy (NCBI): domain Bacteria; species bacterium. Next base: position 30,539 of record JBFMCF010000049.1, read on the forward strand.
AGCCGTTTCACGCCGGCCGCCGCCAAAATAATACCATCTAAATTTAATTCTTTCATTTTCTTCAACCTGGTCTGGATGTTCCCGCGTAAATCCTTAAATTTTAAATCCGGGCGGACGGACATGAGCTGGGCAATCCGGCGTAAACTGCTTGTTCCTATGGAACCGTTTAACGGGAGTTCTTCTATTTTATTATAAGAATCCGAAATAAAAACATCATGGTTATCTTCCCTCTGCAGGATCACGCCTATACAAAGACCCGGAGGAAGATTTGTCGGTACATCTTTCATGCTGTGGACCGCCAAATCTATCTCTTTGCGAAGGAGCGCTTCTTCTATCTCTTTTACAAAAAGCCCTTTGTCGCCTACTTTCGCGAGTGCCACATCTAAAATTTTATCACCGGTAGTTTTTATTTTTTTTATTTCTATTTCAATATCCGGGCTGTCCGCCCCGATTTTAGAAATTACAAATTCTGTCTGCCATAATGCCAGCCTGCTTCCGCGGCTGCCGATTATTATTTTCTTTTTTGACATTTGTCTCCTTTAAAACCCGCAATTACTATTTCGCATCCTTGTTTTCCAGGCCAAAAAGATAGCGCAAGGCATCGACATAAATATACCCGCTGTCCTCTTGTGCCGCCTTTTTTAATTGTGTAATCGGAAGATGTAAAATTTTGTTTGTAATGCCAACCGTCAGGGCCTCGATTAAATTCTTGTCCTTTTCATTCATATTACCAAACTTGTTAATGACCTTTTCCAGCTCGTTTTTCCTGATATCCTCAACCATATCCTTGAATGAAACAATAGTAGGAACTGCCTCCAGGCTGTTGAACCACATAAAAAAATTATGTTTCTCTTTATCAATAATCGCCTCTACTTTCGGTATTTCTTTCGCCCTCTCCTTGAGATTTGATTCAACAACCACCTTTAAGTCATCAATATCATAAAGATACACATTATCTATATCATTAACCCCGGCCTCGATGTCCCGCGGGACAGCAATATCAATAAAAAAAATCGGCTTATGCCTTCTTTCTTTAATAAGCCTTGCGACAAAATCTTTAGTAATAATGCAGTGCGGCGAGCCGGTTGAACTTATAACAATATCAACATTGAGCATTTCGCGGAAACATTCTTCAAATGTAACAGGCTGAGCCTGGAACTGCCTTGCAAGTTCTTCCGCCTTTTCATAAGTACGGTTACCGATAATTACTTTTGAAATACCATTTCCACACAGGTGCCTCAGGGTCAATTCACTCATTTCTCCCGCGCCTATTACTAAAGCGGTTTTCCCGGCAATGTCCCCGAATATCTTTTTAGCAAGCTCTACTGCCGCGAAACTTATTGAAACAGCGTTTTTTGCTATATCTGTCTCATTCCGCGCTCTTTTCCCCACTTCGCTGGCTTTTTTAAAAAGAGTATTAAACACAATACTGTTAGTCCCTGCCTGGACAGCATATTCAAAAGCAGTTTTTACCTGCCCCATAATCTGGGGTTCGCCGACAATCATGGAATCCAGGCTTGAAACAACACGAAAAAGCTGATTAACCGCATCTTCATTTTGATAAGTATAAAGATGCTGAATAAATGGTTTCCTGTCCGCGCCCTGGTTTTTATCAAGAAAATCTTCTATTATTTTAACCCCTTTATTGAAATCGCGGACAAGAGAATAAATCTCAAACCTGTTACAGGTAGAAAGAATCAAAATTTCTTTGATTTCAGAACTTTTTTTTAATTCAATCAGAGATTCTTTAATTTTCTCTTCGGAAAAAGAAAATTTTTCTCTTAATTCAACAGGGGCGGTTTTATGATTCAACCCCATAACCAATATTTCCATTTTTACTCCGTCTCGTGCTCTGTTATCAGGTATCAAAAATAATGCAGCCCTTTAATCCCCAGATAAGTAAAAATTGCCGTCCAAAAACCAATTATAGAAAGATACGCCAATTTTTTCCCGCGCCATCCGAAGATGTGGCGTACCACAAGATATATCACATAAATCAGCCATGTAATTAAAGCACCGATTACCTGCGGTGCCCAATTCCAATAATGCCCCCAGACCTGGTTCGCCCAGAACATTCCAAGCCCTATGCTTACAGTAAAAAGAGGAAATCCTATTAAAATAAGACGATTGTTCAATTCATCCAGAATTTCCAAAGACGGCAAGAGATTATGGAAAGGTGCCGGCCTTTTTGCCTTGAAGTAGTGTTCCTGTATCAAATACATAAGGCCTGTCGAAAAAGCCAATGCGAAAGTCGCATAACCAAAAAATGAAATTGCAACGTGTAATTTCAGCCAGTTGCTTTCCAAAGCAGGCGGCGCAATATTTATCTCTTTGGAAGAAAGACCGGCATATAATAAACAAAGAAAAACCAACGGCAAAATAAAGGAACCCAATATTTCAAACCTGTATTTAATGGATAAAATAAAATAAATGATTATCAGCGTCCACGCAAAAAAAACGAGAGATTCATATAAATTCGAAAATGGAACATGCCCGGCAATAAAAAAGCGGCTCAAGAGAGAAGCTGAATGGAAGAAAAAACCAATAACGACAAAAACATATCCGAATAAAATAATTTTTTCATTTTTATTATGCGCAAAAATAAAATTAGCAGTGATGCTTATTATATATAAAAAAAAGGCCGCATTAAAAAATAATATATCAAAACGCATACTTTACCTTCCAGTTTTTACTTATAGTACCATATTTTAACCTAATTTGCTATTTTTTCAAGTATTTTTGTCAAGTATTTTCTGCGGGTGTATAAATCGATTTAGTGGGGCACACGGGGACACAATCCATGCAATTGTTGCATTTTGTATAATCGATTACAGCTAAATTATCTTTTACCGTAATCGCTTTTTGCGGGCACTTTTTGACGCAGATCTGGCAGGCGATACAGCCAATACTGCATTTTTTCTTAACTTCCACGCCTTTATCAAATGATGAACATCTTATTTCAACTTTAGCTTTTTCAGGTACCAATGAAATTATTTTTTTGGGGCATTCTGTAACGCATATCCCGCATGAAGTACAAAGATTTCTGTCTATCTCCGGGAGGCATGTTTCAGGGTTCATTTTAATGGCGTTAAAGGGGCATACCCTCGCGCAGGTCCCAAAACCCAGGCAACCATATTGACATGCCTTGTGGCCGCCAGAAACCAGAATAGCGGTCTGGCAGTCGGGAAATCCGTCATAGATAAAAACATCCGATGCCTTGCCTGTTCCGCCCTGGCATTTGATATAAGCTGTCTTTCTTTCTTTCGCGGTCACTTCCACACCAAGTATCTTTGCCAGTTTTTTCGCCGTTTCATTCCCGCCGGCAATACATTTATCAGGGGACAAATTACCGAGCGTCAGAGCGTGCGCGTATCCGGAACACCCGGGATAGCCGCATGCCCCGCAGTTGGCCCCCGGCAGGGCCTTCAAAAGTTCCTCCTCCAATTGATTGAGTTCGATCTTCAACTTCTCATCAGCTATGGCAAGAAGCAGGCCAAATAAAAGGCCGATCGCTCCCAAACCTGCAACAGCGCCAATCAACGTATTCAAAACAAACCTCCTTTAAGAAATTCAAAACTCAAAATGAAGAATTCAAAATTGGCACACCATACTTTTGACTTTTGTATTTTGACTTTTTCATTTACTTTACAATCCAAACAGCCTGCTGAACCCCAAAAAAGCAAGCGACATAAGGCTTGCTGTGATAAACGCTATCGGATAACCCTGGAAATATCTTGGGATAGGAGCTATTTTAATGCGCTCTCTTATAGTCGAGAATAAAACAATGGACAATGTGTAGCCTGAAGAAACGCCCAATGTATACACGAGGTTTTTAATAAAGCTTAATTTGTAATCAATTCCCAGAAAAGCGGCCGCGAGGATGGCGCAGTTAGTCGTAATCAAAGGAAGATATATCCCAAGACTTTTGTATAACGCGGGCAAATTCTTGTGGATATACATTTCTTCCAGCTGGACCAGTGTAGCGATAACCAGTATAAAAACCGCTGTCCGCAGAAACGTAATATTAAAAGGAACCAGAAGATAATTATAAAATATCCATGTGACGGACGAACTCATGACCATTACGAAAATTACCGCCATGCCCATGCCGATTGATGTTTCAATCTGGTTGGATAAGCCGAAAAAAGAGCAAAGCGCTATAAATCTGATAAGCAATATGTTGTTGACTATACACGCGCTTATGAAAATCAAAAATAAATTCAAGTCATTTGAAATCATTTTAACCCCTCCCCCCTTTCTCCCGTAATGTCAAAAATCTCTTTGACATTTTATTAAAATTCCTTATCATTATCGATAAAAATCAACTTTTTAAATGCTCCCCCCTGTTTTTAAGAAAATTTTGAGGTATAATAATCATCATATTGTGGA
>JBFMCF010000050.1 GCA_040754625.1 bacterium
ATAATGAAAAACATAAAACTTTCAGGCAAAAAGTTTTTCATTTTAGAGATTCTTTTTCTCATGATTCACTTATGGTTTTGCCAAATATTTTAAAATTGGCAGCTTAAATTTGCCAAACTCAAGTTATCTATATTAATACCCATAAAAATATCAAGATTTTAGCTTCTTTTATGAAAATATAATTACAAATTATATCATATTTTATTTGAATAATGAAGTAATTAGTCTATTACACATAAATACAACTTGTAAAGGAAACCGGCATTAATAGTTATTCAATTTAGAATAAATTATGTATAATTTTTGTCCATTTATATCCAGTTTAGAACGTTTTTTTAATTATATCAAATATTTAATTTTTTATTCGCAGGGGCGATCCGGCGGGCCTGCCCGCCTAAGGAGGGTTGCCCCTCCTAATCTGTTTACGTCTCCGATATTGGAATTTGTTGTTTGATTTCGTCTGTGATTTTTGCCATTTTCTTTTATTTATGTTAACTCATTTAGCTTCCTTGCTTCCGAGCTATATTCTATTATACATGTTGAATGATTAATAAATTAGGATTTTTGATGTGGAGGTCTGTCAATAATTAGTATCACTAGGAATCAACGCCCCTGATATTCCTGATATTCTGATATTTCTGATATTTCACATAATATTCTATTGATTTTTTGTCTCTCTTTCAGGCATGTCAAGAATTTTTGTCAAGCTCAATTCCGCACAGCTACTAAATCTCATTATCTATTTTGTATACCTTCAAAATAATTAATCATTTCCTGGTAATTTCTTCTATCTTCCGCCAGGTATATGTTATTGAAATCTTCAATTATTTGCCTGCAAACTTCTTTCAGCTCTTCATGGACATCCGGATCCGATAAATTCCTTTTAAAAATGTAAACGACAGGTGAATTTATTTTTACTTCATATTCTGCTGAAACCGGGTCGCTTTCAATATGCGTGCTTTCCCAGCCCTTAATATTTCTATAATAAGGGCTGTTATATATATCTTTAAAATGGTTTACATTTGTTGATAAAACCATACCTGGGGCGGCCGCTCCGGTACCTGTTTCTAATTTCTGTAAAAGTATTATCAATTCCCATTCAGCATTTTCCTCAAGAACCGCAACATCATTTAATAACCTGAGTTCTTTATTTAAAAAGCTTTTTAGTTCTTCCTTAAACTTATCCTCGACTTCGCCTTTAACATATACTTTCACTCTTGCATTATATTTCCGCAAAGTCAGCTGGGCATAAGTATTCAGGTCCAAACTAAAAATAAGAAAAATTAATAATCCGAAATGCCACCGGCATAAAAAATATTTATGTTTCATAAATAAAAATCCAAATCAAGGCGGATAAAGAGTTTTTCTTATTTTTATTTCAAGTAAGGCATAAATAAAAGCTTAATTTCATCCAGCATATTCTGGTTAACCGCGAATGACACCATATCCGCAAAAACATTTAATTTCACAACCGCGTTAAGGCTCGCATCATCAATGTTCGCGGCAAGCAGTCTTTTGCAAAAACTCTGGTTAACAATCTGAATATTATCATAAATTTTTATAAGCTCCTTAAAATCCAAATCCGGCATTTTCCCGTCTTTGGACAAAAAATACTGGGCAAGCATATACATCGAAAGGATACGGTATGTCGTTTCCTGTATTGACGCGAACGGCAGGTGGAAACAAACCATGGGTTTCAATTTTCCCAATACCGGGCATTCGCTCGCAGTCATGTAAATCCCGAGCAATGAACTCAGTCCTTTCTGGAGGGAAACATGCTGAAAATATTTTCTTTCTTCCGCTTCAACTAACACATCAACTTCTTCATACGATATATTTGTCTTAAAGGCTTCTATGACATCAACTATGCTCAGTGCTATGGGGCAATACTTATTTGTTTGTTCATTCAAGGTGCAGTTTGGACATTTTGAGCAGTTTAATTCTGTCCACGCGGGGTAAAATTCTTTTTCTGACGGGATTAAGTTAAGTGTTTTCCTGTCAAGCCTGATATTAAATTCTTTTGTCGTCCCGTCTTTAAATGTAAACTTATATTGAAAAGTTATTACGTTATTTCCCATATTAATTGTCTATTCCATATTCATCTATACAACCGGCAGATAAACAGCCACAATTGTTCCTTTCCCGATTCCTTTTGAAAAAACTTTAATACTGCCGTTATGCATTTCAATAATTTCTTTGCTGATTGTAAGGCCGAGACCCGTACCCGGCACAGCAGGATGCCGTTTGTAAAAACGCGTAAAAATATTTTCTTTAACATCCGGAGATATTCCTATCCCTGTATCTTTAACCATTATTCTTACAAATCCACGTCTTAATCTCATGGATATGGTTATGGAACCTTTTTCGCTAAACTTTACAGCGTTATCTATGATATTATTTAAAAGTATCTTTATTTCCTGTGGGTCCGCGAAAATATTTTCCAGGTTTTCAGGTATTTCCATTTTAACTTTGAGCTTTTTTTCATATAATAAATATTGAATATTCTGGACTATTTCCTCTACCAGTTTTTTCACCGAAAAGTGGATTTTATTTAACACCTTTTTCCTTTTTAATACAAACATAGCCAATATATTATTTACGTCTTTACTCAACCGTTTTAAATTATTTGATATTATGCTTTGAGTTTTTACTATTTGATTTATATCTTTATTTTTTATAGCCTGCTGGTTTATGTCCTGGGCCATTTCAATCATCGCAATCGGGGTTTTTAATTCATGCGAAACTTCACGGAAGGCGCTCTCTTTCATCAGTTCTATTTTTTTCCGTTCTGTTATGTCGGAACCGTATAAATTGACATACTTCTGTTCCGGTATAGGTGTTAAAGTATATGAATATACTTTGTTTCCTATTATAACCTCTAAATCACCGATAGTTGTCCTATTTCTTAAAGCCTGATTAATTAACCTGACTATATTTTCCGGCAATATTTTAAATATTTCCTTCTCCGAGAGCCCGGTTTTTTTTAAAAGTTTTAGCGTCGCGGGGTTCTTATATAAAATCTCGCCTTTTTCATTTATTCTTAAAACAGGATTTGGATTTTCAAAAGGAAACTTTGAAAGAATTAAAAACTGTTCTTCAGCTTTCTTGCGTTCTGTAATGTCATCTAAACTCTCAATCCCGCCAATAATATTCCCATTTTCATCAATTAAAAAATCCGCGCTTTTAAGAACAATACGTATCTGGCCGTCTTTCCGGGTTAAAGTGCACTCTCTACATATAACAGGTTTTTTAACATTTGCCGAGTAAAGACCGCATTTATCTTTGCAGGGACTGTTCATAAACAGGGTACACTTTTTGCCTATTACCTCTTCAGCGCTATAACCTGTGATTTCCTTAGCCCTGTTATTCCATCTGGTAATCCGCTGGTTTAAATCCACAGTAAAAATTGCGGACGGTGTGAATGTCAACAGCATCTCAGAATAATTTTTGGCTTTTCTTAGCTGATTTTCCAATACTTTCAGCCTCGTAATATCCACTATGGTCCCGGATAAAATATTATCTTCCAGCCGCATGCATAAATAAACGAATATCCGCTTTCCTGTCTTGCTTACAAACTCAAGTTCATAATCCTCAATATAATGCTTTTCATTAAGCAAACTAACGATTTTATCCCGCTCATTAGGATTTTTATATAAAATCCTGGCCCCGCCATGCTTATTTATATCCTCCGAGGATTCATACTCGAGCATTTTCAGCAATGGTTTATTCATAAACAATACTTCACCCATAACATTGCTCTGGAAAACCCCAACTAATGTATTATCAATAATACTGATTACCCTGCTTTCCAATTTCCTGAGTGATTCTTCTTTTGCCATATTTATTATTTCCTGTTTAATTCATATCCGGCATTAAACTATTATTAAAAAATCGAATCTATCCCAAACCGTATTCCGGGAATTCTTTTAAAATTTTCTTCCGCGGGAAATTCCAATTGGGGAGCGATATCAAAAAACATCCATGGAGCAATCAATTGCATTCTATAAACAATATCCGTCCTGTAGCTGTCGATATCATAAAAAGGTTCCGTATGGGCAAAACCGCTTACCCTCCAAAAAATAATTTTTTCTCTTTTTACCAAATTGTAACTTAAAAGAAAACTCTGTTCCAATTCAAACCCCCTTGAAGTTTTTGAATATAAACCCGCGGTAATCGCCCTGAAAAGCATCTTTTCAGAAAACGGATAATCAAAATCAACCTGGGTTAATTCCCCAAGGCCGTCATCGCTATACCAGAACACAGATTGATGGAAATTCGCTTTCCAGCTTTTAATTTTTATACTGTGCTTCAACAATTTTAAACGGCTGTAAAACACCGTTTTTTTATCTCTTATTGTAATTCCATACCCGAGAGAAAGAACAAATTTTCTTAATTTAAGCAAATAAAATTTTAAACCCGTGCTTACTTCCGTATTTTCACTTCCATCCTCTGAACCCGGCAGATTATCTCTTTCATTATTATTTATTAATATCGAGAGAAAAGGGAAATATAAATAAATATTAACTCTTGGCTTAAATTCCGGGTCTTTTCCTTCTTCCTTAAAAAGCTCAAGCCTGAGAGTCATCTTATCTTCCTGCTGGATATCATACTCCCGGTTTTTAAAAAGGTATTCATCTATTTTCTGCGTAATCGACCTGAAACTTTTCCCGATATTTTCCCGCTGCTGGCTTAAGAACCTTGCGGGGTTTGTTTTGTTGTTATCATCAACCGTTGCAGGTTTTTCTTCCTGCGCGCGGGCAATATAACAAAATATAATTATTAATACCGGAATAAAAAAAATAATTATTTTCTTATTTTTGGGCCATTCCTGAAAATATCCCATATTACTGAAATTATACCAAAATAAAAAGACAGCACAATCTAAATCTGCTGTCTTTTCCACCTGTATATATGTTGAATCATACAGGGTTTATTTTTCACAATTCATATTCATGGGCACCACCTCTCGGAAATATACCCACAAATCAAGGCTTAGCTGTTAAAAACAATATTTCTTTTCTTTCTAATACCCCTTAAATTTAATTTTTCAATCCGCATTTTCTTTTGCACACGGACAGTCATTACTCCATTGTCACGATTGTTTTCTTCAATAAAATCTCTTATATTTTTCAGCTGGATCCACGTCAGAAACTTCTGGCATTCACGAAGGATTTCCCTGATTTCCTGAAAACCAAGCTTCGCGGAAACAGTCATCGGGTCCCCCGTGTCCCAAAAACATTCCTCTACGGAATTCAAATCCATCTTCGCAATAACATGTTCCATTACTTCTATAAACCTGTCTATTTTCCCGTTATCCATCCATGCAAACTGTCTTTTCATCTGTATTTTAATTAAATCAGCCTGTAAACTAACCTTGACATTTCTGACTCTTAACCGGCTGTCTTCCATAATCTTATAATGCAAAGGTTCATTTATATTATTGCGCCATTTTTTTATCAAAAAAACCCTTTTCCCGTCTGTAGCTTTAAAGTAGCCGATTTCCCCTTTGGTCCTGCAGGATATCCTGCTGACAGATGTGTCCTGCAAAACGCTTAATTCTTTTAAATGATGGCCTCTGTGTTCTCTTGAAAAATCCGCGAAATCATCTTTTGGTACCGAAACAAAATCGTCTAAATTTTTATCGAAAACAAAAATCGGGGCATTGTCAAAATCTGTTTTTTTCAATATCTTATTGCATTCCATACAGTGAATAATGTCCTTATTCATTAATCGTCCTCCTTCTATCGAAACTATTGTCTCCTGATTCTTCTTCCATCAAAATCTCAATAAATATATTTACAACATTTGGATCAAACTGCGTGCCTGAACAGCGTTGGAGTTCCAGTATGGCCTCTTTTCTTGTTTTTGCTTTTGAATACGCCCTGTGGCTCGTCATTGCGTCATATGAATCCACTATACTGATTATTCTCGCGCCTAATGGTATGTTCTCACCCCTAAGTCCATAAGGATACCCCGTTCCGTCGTAATTTTCATGGTGATGCAAAATTACCTGGATAACACCCCCCGAAGCAAACATAGGTTCAAGTATATGCACGCCTTCTTCGGGATGTTTTTTCACAATTACCCATTCTTCAGGGGTTAAAACGTCGCCCCGCAAAAGGATATCATTATTAATAGCGAGCTTCCCTATATCATGGAGAAAACTTGCCCGTTGAAGATCCAGTCTCAAATCTGAAGGAATGTCCATTTTGTCGCAAATTAAGCGGGTATAATAGTTAACTCTGTCCGAATGGCCGTGTGTGTAGGTGTCTTTCGTTTCCAGCGTCCTTGCCAATACTTTAATAAAATCAAGGTAATCGCCTTCCTCATTACCGTCTGTCCTCTGCACATAATTTTGAATAAACATCCTCGCCCTGTTAATAACCTCTAATTCCTGCAGTTCTTCATCTTTATTTTGTGCCCCGGAGCCTTCGGTCATACCCAGTTCTTTAAACAAACCTTTTAATTCAATATTCATACGGTGCCGCCTGATACTCTTTTTTACAACCCGGTTAACCTCTTCAACATCAAAAGGTTTGGAAATATAATCAAATGCTCCGTATCTTATAGCTTCTTTGGCTGTCTCCAAAGTCCCATAACCGGTTACAACAATAACTTCAACATTGGGGTTATAAGTTTTTATTGCCTTTAAAGTAGTTATCCCGTCCATTTCAGGCATTCTAAGGTCCAAAGTAACCAGATCAAATTCATCCCTGTATAATTTTACGAGCGCGTCTTTGCCATTGCATGCCAGTGAAATATTATACGAATTTTTTAAAACCTGCCTTAACGATTCACGCGGGCCGAGCTCATCGTCCACTATTAATACATTTGCCTGAGATTTCATAATTTTTTCCTTTCCTTATACACCTTATAAGTTTCGGTGAAATTATTTCTCCCCCTCAATATTATTGAGCAAGTATTATGCCAGAGGCATAAAAAACATAAATCACATGAGTTAACTATTGATAAATAAATAATATTTATTTATTTGACTATTCCTGGAAGATTTTAAGACTTTCTTTGAAATGTGGTATTTATACCACACAAATGAGGTATTTTTACCATAGTAAGATTACATAAACTCTGTTTTATCAAGATTGTATTTTTTTAGTTTTAAAATAAAATTTTTCCGGTCCATATCCGCTTCCTGGGCGGCATGGCTGATATTCCCGCTATGTTTATCCAGTAATTCGACAAAATAGCGCCTTTCAAAATTTTCTTTTGCATCTTTAAATGTAGCGGCAACCAATCCCGGATTTATTACAGAATCAGACTCATCCGTTTTTATTTCAAACGGGAGGTCCCCTGGTTCAATAATATTATGAGGGCAAATGGTCGTCAATCTTTCCATAGTATTTTCTAATTCACGGATATTCCCCGACCAATGGTATGTTTTCATTATTTCCATTGCTTTAGATGAAATTTTTTTCTTTTCCTTATGTTCTTCACTGCTTATTTTCTCAAGAAAATGTTCAGCTAATAAGGGAATATCATTTTTCCTCATTCTTAAAGGGGGAATAAAAATAGGTACAACATTTATGCGATAAAATAAATCCGGCCTGAAACGGTTTTCATTGACCTCTTTTTGAAGATCTTTATTAGTCGCCGCAACTAAACGGATATCCACTGAAATATTATCAGTCCCTCCCACCCTCGTAAACTCTTTTTCCTGCAGCACACGCAGAATTTTTGCCTGGGTTAAAAGGCTCAACTCGCCAATCTCATCCAGAAAAAGCGTCCCTTCATGCGCCAGTTCAAACTTACCAAGCCTCTGCCTGAAAGCATCCGTAAACGCGCCCTTTTCATGGCCGAAAAGTTCCGATTCAATTAAACTATCGGGAATTGCCGCGCAATTAACAGCGATAAAAGGATAATTTGCGCGGGGGCTGTGGTAATGAATTGCTTTTGCAACTAATTCCTTGCCTGTCCCGCTCTCTCCGTGTATAAGAATAGTAGCCTTTGTCTGCGCAGCCTGCTTAATCAACCTATTAACATCCCGGACATCCTGGCTTGTTCCTATAATATCTTCAATTCTATATGATCTTTTTACCTCGGAACGGAGGTGTTTGACTTCTTCATACAATTCCTTGTCTTTTAACGACTTTTTAACAACAAGTTTTAATTCTTCAATATTAAAAGGTTTAATAATATAATCATACGCCCCCGCTTTCATTGCCTTTACCGCCGTATCGACCATCCTTGTGGCAGTAAGCACAATAACCGGCAGTCCATTTTGAATCTGCTTGATTTTTTCGAGTGTATCCAAACCGCTCATCCCCGGCATGACAATATCCAGCAATACCAAATCAAAATCTTTTTCTTTTAAATAAATAATCGCGTCTTCTCCGTTTCCCGCCATAACAATATCATACATATCCTGGAAAATCATACGGAGTGATTCGCGGCTGCTGATTTCATCGTCAACTATTAATAATTTCTTTTTTATTTTGGTCGTCATGACTGCTTATTTTTTTGTTCCACAGGAAGATTCAGTGAAACAGTAGTCCCTTGTCCTTCAAGGCTTTTGATTTCTATTATCCCGCTATGGCCCTCCATTACCTGGTGGACAATAGTTAATCCCAGACCCACCGCACCGTACTTGGTGGTAAAAAACGGATTAAAAATCTTATTTAAATTGTCTTCAGCAATGCCGCACCCGGTATCCTGGAAAATAATTTCAACGAAGTCTCCTTCCGTCAATAAAGATTCGTTATACGATTTTTCGTCCGGGCCGCGCAAATGCCTCAACCTCTGGTTCTTTACAATAACTGAAATATTTCCTCCTTTAGGCATTGACTCAACCGCGTTAGATAATATATTGCGAAAAACGATTTTAATCTGTTCCGGATCCAGTAAAATTTCAAAGGTATCTCCCGCAAAATCCCGCGTAATATTAATTTTTCTTTTAATAATCTCATCCTCCAGCGAATTCAAAGATTCCAGGATAATTCCTTCCAGCTTATGCCTGCTGAAATTCGGATTGCCGAGATGAGAAAAATTTACAAGCTTTTCAATTAAATTATCAAGCCTCTCAATTTCTTTATTCACGACTTCATAATAATTGTTTCTAAATTCCTGGTCGTTAAATTTCTGCGGCAAAAGATGGGTAAAGGTTTTTATAGAAACTAACGGGTTCTTTATTTCATGCGCGAGCCCGGTTGCCAAAGTTGTAAGAGACTCCAATCTTTCGGTCCTTCTCACCTGGGTCTCTATTTGCATGCCTTCTGAAAGGTCGGCAAAGACAACAATCACTCCAACCAGGTTATCCGATTCATCTCTTAAGTGAGACGTACTCATACCGATAGGAATTATGTCTTTATTTTTAGCCGGGATCTTCAGTTCAATCCGTGTATAAATTTTCCCTTCGACCAGGGTACTGGAAATAATCTCGGCAAACTTATTCCCTATTATACTGATGTCTTTGCCTAACACATCTTCGACCTTATATCCTGTTATATTTTCGGCACGTTTATTGAAAGTTGTAATCTTTTTTTTGATATTTACAGTAACTATTCCGCTCATAATATTATTTAAAATATTTTCCCTGGTATCTTTTATTTCTAAAATATGGCTGTAGGTCAATGCGCTTTTTATGGCGCTCGCTGTCTGGGAAGATAAAATGTAAAAAAGCTCCAGGTCAGGCTTCATTTCATTTTGTTCTTTTTTGCCCAATCCCAGGTTGCAAAACCCGATAAGAAACCCCTCTATAATCAGCGGGGCACAAATATCGGCATTAACATCCTCCATAAATTTAACCATCTCGCCGTATTCGGGGTAAACCAATTTACATTTTAATTCTTCAAAAATCAAAATCTTGCCGTCTTCCACTAAAAGTTTAATTAATTGTTTCGACGGTCTGAAACTTATTTTTTCTTTTAGATTTTCAGGAAGCCCCGCCATGTCTTTTATACGGTATTCCCAATCAGAGTTATCTAAGAGCAGGAGAGAAATACTTTCCGCGTGCATGATCCCGAGAATCATATTTATAATATTTTTTAACAGCTCATCCACATTTAAAATACAATTTATTACATGGCTGAATTTTTTAATAGTTTCGCGGTAATACAAATCATCAATGGAATGGGACAACTGTTTATTTAAAGATAACGTATCGGATTTCAAGTTATCGATTAATATCCCGGAGGGAACCTGGCTGGAAATGCCGTTTTGCTTAGTATTGGAAATATCTAAAAAACTTTCCCCGGGAAAAATTATATCTCTCGGAGAAATATATTCACCTTCTGCCAGAACAATTGCCCTTTTTATTATACTCTCTAATTCCCGCATGTCACCAGGCCAATCATAATTAAACAAAATTTCCAATGCTTCCCTGGAAAAACCTTTTAGATTTTTTTGTTTATAATTTTCAACTATTTTTTCAGCTATTAAGGGGATATCATTTTTCCTCTGCCTTAGAGGGACAAGATTAATCAGCAATACTGACATCCTGTAATACAAATTTTCACTGAATGCATTTTTCAGGACTTCATTATAAAGATCAACCCGGGTCACACATATAAACCGGACATCCACCTCATATGGATTAAGCCCCTCCATTATATCTAAAAATTTAGCCTGTATCACAGAATCGGTTTTCTCAATACCCGAAATTAATAAAGTTCCCGAATCAGCCAGGGCCAATGCATAAATATTCTCACTTTTAGAATCCGAATCTTTTTGAACCCCGAAAAGCTCGCGATACAAATCCTGGGGGGAGAATACACGGCAGTTAATACTCACAAAAGGCCTTCCGCAGCGTCCGCTTTTTCTATGGATCGCCTGGGCCACAATACCTTTACCTGTTCCTTTCTCCCCTTGAATTAACACAGGAAGCCCGCTCTGGCTGGCTTTATCCACGAGGCAATTCAATTCCTGCCCGAATTTCCCGACGCCATTCAAATAAATTTCTTTTGCTTCATCGAAACTAATCATCCCTATCCCTCATCAATGATTAATCTTAATATTGTATATATAACTTAAAAACTACTCCTGCCCAAGTTTCATTTTAACTTTTTCTATCCAAGGATGCTTAGGAAAAAGCTCTATAAATTTCTTAAAAGCATCTTTTGCGTCAGCTTTATTATTTTCCAACTCATAACATAAACCAATATAGTATTGCGCCTGGGGGGCGTCTCCTGAATCAGGATATTCCGCAAGAATACGGATAAAATTTTTTCTTGCTTCTTCATATTTTTTAAGGTCGTAATCGATTAATCCCATATTATAAATTGCCTTTACGTCCCAGTAAGATTTAAATTGAAAATTTAATACTTTTTCAAAATAGGACTTCGCGTTTTCGAATTTTTCCTGTTTATACTGGATAGCCCCCAGATTAAAATAAATTCTCGGTATAACTATATTTTTCGATAATTCTTCCTGCGGATTAGGATTTTCTTTACTAACTTCCTGTAAAATTTCATTTAATATATTTTCTGCTTCAGCATACTTTTTAGCTGAAATTAACCTGTCCCCTTCTTCCAGTTTTTCCTGAATATCATTGATTTCAAAACCCGGTAATAAAATAAAACTGATTATGCCGATAAAAAACAAATTAAATCTTTTCCCGCCTGCTCTCATAATTCCTCCCTTTTTGTGTAATAAATACAATATACCTATATTAAAATATTATATCTTAATTATATATTATGTCAAGTATTGGTTTTAAATTAAATGTAACCGGTCAGTTACCGGTGGAAATCAGGTAGGCGCAGGCTTTAGCCTGCGAGGAATCAAGTGAATAATAAATCTTAAAGACAACAGCAAAAAAAACCGAAGCAAAAGCCATAAAAAAAGGGAA
>JBFMCF010000051.1 GCA_040754625.1 bacterium
CTTCCAGAATGGGTTTTTACCTTCCTTATTTTTAGGTAGTGCGGTTTCACACTACTTTTTTACACGAAAAACCGCGCCAAATCAACACTTTTATTTTTAAATTCTAAAAGTGGCAAACTCGGGAGAATGTTTGTATCAACTAATACTTTACCTTCAATTTTACCTATCATAAATTTCTTCCCGACTCCATTTTCCAATTACTCCGCCTGATAAAACTTTTTCTTTAATCCAATGTTCCCATCGGTGTGATTTTTTTTCAGATACTTTTTTTTCAATTAGAACAATCACATTAACATCTGCTTCTGGCAATATTACTGAATCAGGAATTTTTATTATTCTGTTTTTCTCAATATGTGTTTTAAATTTTATTGTTTCCATTTATCCACCTCCGTACATAGTCCGTTTTTAAAAAATGATTGTTATGACCTCTATCAATAAAACCGTATAAACTTCATCCAGCACAAAATTAGTCGTTATATAGCGAGTGCCGTTTTCTAATAAATTTTTATTTGTTTTAACTGCAATACTGTGAAACTGGTCTCTTTTATTGCTTAATGCAACCCAGCCGTTACTATCCATGAAAACTTGCTTCATTTCGATCATTCTTCACCATAAAGATATTTATCAATATTTTTAGATAAATCTTTCGGCGCTGATGATTCATAACCCTCCATTTGGTAAACACTATCCCGCGTTACATCAACAACTTTTTTAACATCCTGCTCCGGTAAATTTTTAACCCATTCATGAATTAAATCCTGTACGGTTTTCCCCATCTGTTTAGCTATTTGTTCCAAACGTTCATAATCATTTTCCATTACCTGTATATTTAATTTTGCCATATTGCCTCCCATAATTTAATATCATTTTCAAAGATTATTATACCACAAATTCCCTATAACATCCTAATTTGTAATATTTCATTATTAAAGCGACGAAGGATCCAGAACAAACTTTTTATTATTTTTCTTTAGCCCTTGATTACCCCAAGCGGCCGGAGCTTGGCGATTTTACGGGAGAGGCCCGCGTTGTGGACTATGTCGACTATTTCATTCACATTTTTATAGGCGGCGGGTGCCTCCTCGGAAAGTGTTTTCAAATCACCTGTCCGGACAAGGATATTCCGGCGGGACAATTCGTCATAAATTTGCCTGCCTGTCGCGGCTTTAAGGGCGCTTGTCCTGCTCATGAGCCTCCCGGCGCCGTGGCATGTTGAACCGAATGTTTCGCACATGGCCTTTTCCGTCCCTGCCAAAACATAGGAATTCCTGCCCATATCCCCCGGGATAATCACGGGCTGGCCGCAGGACTTGTATTTTTCCGGCAAATCGGGATGGTTTGGGCCGAATGAACGCGTCGCGCCCTTGCGATGGACGCAGACTTTTTTTATTGTCCCGTCAATTTCGTGTCTTTCGAATTTCGCGATATTGTGGGCGACATCATAAACCAGGGACATTCCTAATTTTTCTGGACTCTCGGAAAATACATCGCCAAAGACCTCACGCGTCCAGTGCATTATCCACTGGCGGTTTGCCCACGCGTAATTCGCGGACGATGCCATAGCGGAAAAATAATCTTTACCCTCGGGCGAGTTTACAGGCGCGCACGCAAGCTGCCTGTCAGGAAGAGAAAAATTGTATTTTAAAACAGCACGACCCATCACCTTTAAATAATCGTCACAGACCTGGTATCCAAGTCCCCGTGAACCCGAGTGGATCATCACCGTGACCTGCCCTTTTTGAAGGCCAAAAATGTCCGCGGTTTGCGGGTCATAAATTTCAACTACTTCCTGGATCTCTAAAAAATGGTTGCCTGACCCAAGCGTACCGGACTGGGGCCTTCCTCTTTCTATCGCGCGCTCGCTTACTTTATCCGGATTTGCTCCCCGCAGGCATCCTTTTTCTTCGGTTAACTCAACATCTTCCGTCCAGCCGTAGCCTTTCTTTACCGCCCATTCCGAACCTTTTAGAAGAACATCCCGTAGTTCCCTGTCGGATAAACGGATTTTTCCTTTTGTGCCGATTCCCGCGGGTATATTGTTAAATAATTTATCTAACAGTTCTTCCAGTTTGCTTCTTATCTCTTCCGCAAAAAGATTGGTACGCATAAGGCGCACGCCGCAGTTAATATCATAACCAACGCCGCCTGGTGAAATTACCCCTTCTTCAAAACCGCAGGCGGCCACCCCGCCAATCGGAAACCCATATCCCCAGTGAATATCAGGCATCGCCATGGAATATTTAAGAATCCCCGGGAGACAGGCTACATTCGCCACCTGGACCGGTGTCTGGTCCATGCGGATATCTTTTATCAGATGTTCTGAAGTATAAATTAATCCCGGCACGCGCATCCCGGCTTGAAAAGTTTTTGGAATTAACCACCTGTAATCATCGATTTTCTCTAACGGACCAGCCCATGACTCTGGCATATGATTCCTCTAATAAGTTTATAAAGTTATAAAGTTTCTAAAGCTCTAAAGAAAGATTTTAATTTGATGAACTTTATAACTTTGAACTTTCAATTCAATCCGCCTCAGGCGGATTGTTATTCCCACTCATCCTCATCTTCATCTAAATCTTCTTTAACAGATTCTTCCCCATACATACAGTCGTCATAACTTTCACATTTCGGACAACATTCATCAGCCTGCGGGCAATGATCATACCTGGAACAAGTATCACAACATTCCATCTTTCAACTCCTCCTTTTTATTCCTCTAACAAGGCTTTAACAAAATCCTTTGGTGAAAAATCCTCTAAATCTTCCAGTCCTTCTCCCAAACCAATTAATTTGACAGGAACCCCCAAACCCTCTTTAATAGCTATCACAATTCCACCCTTGGCTGTTCCATCTAACTTTGTAAGCGCTATCCCCGTAACACCTATCGCTTCTTTAAATAATTTTGCCTGCAAAATCCCGTTCTGTCCGCACGTAGCGTCCATAACCAGGAGAATTTCCTGGTAAATCCCCGGCATTACTTTATCCACAGTCCGTTTTATTTTTTTAAGTTCATCCATCAAATTTGACTTGGTATGCAGCCGCCCCGCGGTATCTATTATAAGCACCTGATACCCTTTTTCCAAAACCAGTTTTCCTGCGTCATATACCAATGCCGACGGATCCGTCCCATCCCTGCCTTTAACAATATCAACACCCGCTCTATCCTTCCATATTTCAAGCTGTGCCACAGCCGCCGCGCGAAATGTATCACAGGCGGCAACTAAAACTTTTTTATTCTCCTTGTGAAAACGATAAGCCAGCTTCCCGGCTGTGGAGGTTTTCCCGCTTCCATTAACACCAATCATTAATATAACCAAAGGGACTTTCTCGCTCAGCAAAACATTTTTTTCACCTATTATGCTCAAAATCCGTTTTTCAATGACCTCTTTTATTTTCCGGACCCTGTCTTCACCCGTTTTGAAACTTGTATATTTAATGTCTTGTATAATCCGGTCGCTGATATGCACTCCCATATCGGACCGCACCAGGATTTCTTCAAGTTCACCAAGGAAGTCATTCGAAATATTTTCTTTTCCTGTAATTAGTTTCTCTATCGGGCCTAAAATCAGCTGGCGGGATTTAAGGAGTCTCTGTTTCCACCGCGCCAGTCTGGATTGCGGTCCCAATATTTCTTTTAGCATTTTCTCCAGCTCCTGAATTTTCTCCCGCCCCCTCTTTTACAAAGAGGGGGTCAGGGGGGCATTCTTCTTTTTTGAAAGAGACTGAAACGACCTTTGAAACCCCGGGTTCTTCCATCGTCACGCCGTATAAACAATCAGCCATCTCCATTGTTCTCTTGTTATGGGTGATAATGATAAACTGCGTATTTTTCGCGAACTCCCTGATTACTTCGGCAAACCGTTTTATGTTCGGGTCATCAAGCGGCGCGTCCACTTCATCCAGAATCAAAAAAGGACTGGGCTTAACCATAAAAATGGAAAGTAAAAGGCCTATAGCAGTCAGGGCCCTTTCCCCGCCTGAAAGAAGCTGAATACTCTCGGGTTTTTTCCCCGGCGGCTGGGCGATTATTTCAATATCGGATTCAAGGATATCATCCTCCGTTAAAACTAAATCTGCCCGCCCGCCTTTAAAAAATTTCCCAAACACCTGTGTAAAATTTTCCCTTATTTTATCAAAAGTTGACCTGAATCTTTCAACACTTTCTTTGTTTATTTTTGAAATAGTGTCATTCAAATTGTTTTTAGCATCTTCCAGGTCCTTCTGCTGGCTTGACAAAAAATTAAACCTTTCTTCAATTTCCTTATATTCCTCCAGGGCCATCATATTGACTAAACCCATCTGCCCCATTTCATTCCGAAGGCCCTCGATGCGGGATTTCACTTCCTCAATATTTTCAAGCTGTTCCCTGGGAGGGCAGGAATTCTCCTGGAAGGAGAATTTATAAACATCCTGCATTTTCTGCCTGAGACTCTCCTCCTGGACACGGAATTCCGCCTCTTTGACCTGCAAACCCGCGATATTTTCCTCCATCAGCCTCAGTTTATTTCTTTCTTCCTTAATCTTGTCTTCAATATGTTTAGCGCAGAGCCTCAATTCTTTTTCCTGTTTTTCTATCCCTTCCCTGTCAAAAGTTTCCCTGCTGTTTTCAGTTTTAGCATGTTCGAGATTTTTCTTCTTTTCCTCGAAATAGACCGCTTCTTCCCGGGCGGTCTTTTTTATCAATTCTATCTCATTTGATTTAGACGATACCTTATCTTTACCCGCGTTTATAATATCATTCAGCCTTTTTTCGAGGTCAATGCACGCGGATTTCTTTTCCTTGATGGAAACAAGGATGACTTTTTTCTCCATGCAGGAAGATACCAGGTCTTCTCTTTTCTTCTCGAGTAATTCATACCGGTTCTTCGCGTCTTCCAGCTCAAGAGATTTTTCTTCTTTTTCTCCCAGCAGGTCTTCTATATTAGAATCAATTTCGCCAAATTCTTTTTTTATCGATTCAATTTTACTTTCAATATTTTTCAAGCTTATTCCCCGGTTATCATTTTCCTTTTTAAACTGGTTTGATTCTAATTCCAGCTTTATTACCATCCGTTCATTTTCCGTAAAATCGTGCTCTTTAACTTTAATTTCATCATTTATTCCGCTCACCAGGGATTGAATATCGAGTTGTCTTTTTTCTATGTTCTCTTTCTCCTGTGTTTTCGTTTCAAGCTGCCTTCTGAGCCCCGCTATTTTCTCTTTGAGTGACTGGATGTCTTTTTCCCTGCCTATAATACTCACGGGTTCCGCTGAATCTTTACCGCCGGAAATCAGCTCCTTCGAAAACAATTTTCCGTTTTTATTCACGAGTTTGATTCCCGCCGGAAGCGTGTCCAGCGCGTTTTTTGAAATATCTGAGTCGACAATATAAACATCTTTCAAAAGGAAAGAAACCGCCGGCTTTATATTTTCATCAACCTCGGCAAAATCAAGTATTTTTTTCGCGCCCGCGGGAAGCAGACCCTCTGAAATCTCCACACCGGCATGTCCGGTTTCCTTTAAAAAATCAGGGTTAAGAAAAACCGCCTTTCCCCTGCCTTCACCATATAAATAATTTATACACTCATCTATTTTCCCTGCACTGCCGGCCAGGAAATAATTAATTCCTTCGCCCAGCGCGGATTCCAAAGCTGTTCTATATTCTTCTGAGATATTTATTTTACTTACAAGCGGGGCGAAAACACCTTCTTTTTTTATTTTTCCCTCTCTCTCCGCCCGCATCAGCTCTTTTACCCCGCGGCTATACCCGATAGACTCTTTTTCCAGCTGTTCCAGCATCTTAAACTTATAATCAAGTTCCGCTGTTTCATTATAAACGTCATTAATGGAAGGCATAACACTTTGCAGCAATTCCTGGTTTTTCACAAGCTCCTGCCTTAATTCTTCCAGTTTGTCCCGCCGGGAATCTATATCGTTTCTTAATTCCTTCAAAATACCTCTTTTTTCATTCACGCTTTTTTGAAGGTGTTCAATCTTCTCATTGGCCTCTTTTATTAAATTTATAAGATTGCTTCCAGAGGCCTCCATTTCCTCCAGCTTCTTTTCAAGTTCCTGTTTAAGTTTATTTTTCTCCCAAAGCGCCGTTTCAACATTATCAAGATCATTTTCTTTTCCGGACAAAAGAATACCCGCTTCCTTGCCGGCGGCATCTGTTTCTTCCGCTTCTTTTTCCAAGTCACCCATTTCTTTTTCTTTTCCTGCTATCAAATTATCAAAACCTGAAATTTCATTTCGCTTATCATGCAAATCTTTTTCCAGTTCTTTTAATTTAACCTCATCTTCTTCAATTTCTTTCGCGAGTATTTTTCCCCTGGAATCTTTTCCTTTAAGACGTTCCTCCATTTCA
Organism: bacterium; assembly: GCA_040754625.1. Classification (NCBI taxonomy): domain Bacteria; species bacterium. Next base: position 6,347 of record JBFMCF010000051.1, read on the forward strand.
GCTATTTCTTTTGTTAAGTTTTCAACTCTCTCAAAAAAATTTTTCCTTGATTCGTGGATAAAAGTTAATTTATCCCCCAGTTGCATAGCTTCCAGGTCCAGCTTTTCAACCTCGGCTTCATATTTTGAAATATGCGCGAGCGTCCCCTCGCGTTCATCTTGTAAAGCTGTTAAATCCTGTTTGTATTTGCGCCGCTTTTCATCTAAATCATAAAAGTAAAAACTGTCTAATTTTAATTCCAGGCCCTGGCATTCATCATGAAATTTTTTATATCGTTCAGCCCGGCTTGCCTGTCTTTTAAGGGAATTCATCTGGCGCTTGACCTCTGCCACAATATCGTATATTCGTAATAAATTCTGCTCTGTCGTTTCAAGCTTTCTAAGTGTTTCTTTTTTTCTCGCTTTATATTTGGTGATACCCGCCGCTTCCTCAAAAAGGCTCCTCCTGAGGCCGGGATTATTGCTTAATATCAAATCCGTCTGCGACTGCTCGATAATCGAATACGCGTCTGCTCCAAGACCGGTATCCATAAACAATTCCTGTATATCCTTCAGCCTGCAGGCGCTGCGGTTTAACATATACTCGCACTCTCCGGACCTGAAAAGCCTGCGGGTAATTGTTACCTCGCTGTACTCCGTGGGCAAAACCCCTTCCGTATCTAAAAGCGTCAGGGAAACCTCCGCCATCCCCTTCGGTTTCTTGCTGGCCCCGCCGTTGAAAATAAGGTCTGCCATTTCCCTTCCCCGAAGCATTTTTGAGCTCTGCTCGCCTAAGACCCACCGGATTGAATCCAGGATATTTGTCTTCCCGCAGCCATTCGGGCCCACGATGCTTGTAACACCCTTATCAAACTTTAATTCCACTAAATCAGGGAAGGATTTAAAACCGCAAACTTCCAATTTCTTAAATAACAATTGAAAACTCCTTTTAAAAATTTTATAAATGATACTGGGCTGAAACTATTTTGTCAAGCAATTAAACAAAAAAGTGAAAATATGGTATAATTTTTTACATTTATTATAACATATTTAAAAATGAAAAAAAATCTTTTAGGAAAAAACATTCTTATTACCGCGGGGCCCACATGGACCGCAATCGATAAGGTCAGGGTGCTAAGCAATATTGCAAGCGGCAGGACCGGGACGGAAATTGCAGAATACGCCTGTAAAATGGGCGCTAAGGTCACACTCCTGCTTGGTCCCGCGCAAATTTTGCTTGATAAAAAAATTGCAAAGAATATCAGGGTTTTGAATTTCAGATATTTTGACGAATTATTTGATTTAGTTAAAAAAGAGGTCAGAAGCGGAGAATACGACATATTTATTCACTCCGCGGCGGTTTCAGATTACAAACCTTGTAAAACTTTTCGCGGGAAAATAAAATCAAACCAGAAACTCACAATAAAACTGAAACCCGCTGAAAAAATCATAGACTGCATAAAAAAAATTGATCCAGCCATCTTTTTAGTCAAGTTTAAACTGGAAGTTAATAAACCGGATGCTCAATTGATAAAAACAGCGTATAAAAGTATGAAACAGTCAAGGGCAGATTTAGTTGTGGCTAATACCCCGGATATTGCAAAACAAAAAACTTTCATTATTAACCCGTCAAAACAAATAACCGAAGTTCCGCAAAGAAAAAAACTTCCGGAATATCTTTTTAAAGCAATCAGCCGCAATTTATAAAATATCGAATCCCGCTTCTAACCATTCTGGCAAAAGTTTTCCGCAAAATCATCTATGGCATTTTTTATATTATCATCTATTATCTCAAAAAAAACGGCTATCCCATAAACAGGAATTTTTCTTAATCCCGCCTGGTATTTTTTGTCTTCATCTACCCGGCACACCTTGCCTAAACAGTGCACTGGTTCACTAATAAACGGCAGTGAAATATTTAATTCTAATTCCGTGTCCACAGGTATTTTTTCATTATAGTTAAAAAAAATCCCGCTCGAGCTCAAATTTTTTATAGTAACAATGTTCCATTTCGAAGAATCATCAAAGTATGATTCGTCTCCTTCATTATGGATGCGAAACCTTGCAACAAATGATTTTTGAATTCTTTTGGCTCTTTTTTTCTGCGGAGTTAAAGGCTCCATTTATTTGAACTCCAATTCTTCATATTATTAAAATAAAAATCCATTGAAAATATTCTATCAAACTATAGTGTTTGTTTCAATTTTTTTCTTGTTGGACGCTCCAAAAATTCTGGCATATAGTTTTAAACAGAGGGTGGGAATAATGAAAAAAATTAGGCCGGAGTTACTGGTGTGTGTTATTTTTATAATTTTATTTATTTACACCGGAGAAGGGCATGCTCAAAACCAAAAACTGAACTTTTTGGCAGATTCTTTTAAAAAAGTACGGATAATTATTAACCAATCCTATGAAAATTGCAGACCGGAAGAAATTAACCTGCCTATTGATGACATATCAGTAAGACTTTTTAACTATGCAGGTGTTGATGTTGTTTCGCCTGATGCTTTGGATTATGACGGTACAATAAAAATAAAGATTGAAGGGAAAGCAGAGGGGACTTATTATTATCCTGCAGGTTATCTTTACACTGGGGCATATTTAGCCGGCAAAATATCCCTTGAATCTAAAAATATCACTATTTTTGAAAAAAAATTTGAGGTATATATAAATACACCTTCGCTTACAAGCGTTACATGGAACCCGCTGAGGCCCTGCGATGCTCCTTTTGCCCGGGCGTTTTATTTATCAGGTTCGGTTATATCAAAATTATTAGAAATAATATATGATGTATACGGCATTAATGCATTGATATCGGCATTAAAGGAGACAAATACAGATATACAAAATATGGTAATAGAAGCACTTGTTAACATAGGTAAACCGGCGGCTGAACCCCTTATTGCCGCATTATATGCTGATGATTTAAATGTTAAAAAAGGGAGTATTGACGCACTTGGAAAATTGGGAGACAACCAGGCAGTTGAGGATATAATTCTTGCCTTGAACGAAGAGGATTCCGGTATCCGCTGGAGGGCGGCCAGGGCGCTTGGAAACTTTCAAGATAAACGCGCAGTTGAACCTCTTATCGCCAAACTTACAGATGAAAACAAAATAGTCAGGTGGTACGCGGCAAAATCGCTTGGGGATATCAGAGATTTGCGGGCAATTGATCCTCTCACCGCTATATTGAAAGATGAAGATCCCGGAGTTCAATATTACGCAAAAGAATCTTTAAAAAAGATAAACGGTATAAACCTCAATAAAATAACTGAGATAGAAATAAGAGAACGATACCAATAAGAGATATTACCTATAATTTATCTGACCTGATAATAGAAATTACGAGCCAAAGACTTAATATTGTGGATACCGTAAAACCCAGTAAGCCGATTAAAGTAGTAAGAGATACCCTGCCTAAACCGCTTACAGTAACCGGTAATATTTCCGCGCCGGAACTAATAACAAGAGCGGAACCTATAATCGAAGCTGATACCACTATTCCCATGGTAATCCTGTTAATTCCCCTTACCAAATCAATATTAATTTTATCAAAACCGAGGTGCATAATTTCAAAACGCTGTTCTCCCCTGCTTAACTGGACAAGCACTTTCTTGAAATTTTCAGGAATTATCTTCATCAATGAATATATTTCCGCCATATCTCTCTTGAAATTCCTCATTGCAATCCTGGGATTCTGCCCTCTTTCTAAAAGCTTCACGGCATACGGCTTCGCCTTTTCCAGCACACTGCATTCAGGGTCAAGGTCCCTGCCCAACGCCTCTATCTGCAAAAAGGTCTTGAAAAGCAATAATAAATCTCTTGGAAGCTTAATATTATGTTTAAGGCAGGTTTGCATGATTTTATCAAAAATTTCTTTTATGCTTATGTGCTTAAGCGAACGGCCGTAAAACGGCTCGCTTAAATCTTTTAAATCCTGTTTAAACACAGAAATATTTGTGTTTTCATTTATTATGTCCATTTTATAAAACGTCTTGACTAATTTTTCATAATCATGTTCGCTGTAACCGATAAAAACATTGGCGATATTTTCCATCATTTCGCTATCGAGAGAACCTGTAATGCCAAAATCAATCAGCGCTATCCGCCCGTCATCCATCAGCATTGAGTTTCCGGGATGCGGGTCCGCGTGAAAAAACCCGTCTTCCATAATCTGTTTGCAAAAACAATTCAAGCCGATGTCGGCTATTTTTTTAGGGTCGCGGCCGCTTTCTTTTATCTTTTTAATTTCATCCAATTCAATGCCTTTGACTCTTTCAATTACTAAAATACGCCGCGTAGTATAATCCCAGAATACAGTGGGGATATAAATATCCTTAAAGTTTTTAAAATTTTCCCTGAATTTTTCAATACTTGAAGCCTCTGTGATAAAATCAAGCTCCTTAAGTATGGTTTTCTCAAATTCATTTACAACGCCCACAGGATCCAGGAGCCTGCTTTCTTCCAAATTCCGTTCAATCAAAGAGGCGAGCCTGTATAAAATACGTATATCCTGCCGGATTATTTCCTCTATGTCAGGCCGCTGGATTTTAACAGCCACTTCCTCGCCTGAACGAAGGGTCCCTAAATGGACCTGTGCCACAGAGGCGGCGGCAATAGGTTTAAAATCAAAAGTTTTGAAAATTTTATCAATCCCGGCTTCCGTGCCGTATTCTTCCCTGAGAATTTCTTTAACTTCATCTTGAAAAAAGGGCGGGACATCATCCTGCAGTTTCTTAAATTCTTTAATGTATTCGGATGGAATGTAATCGGGGCGCGTGCTCAACAACTGGCCGAATTTTATAAAAGTAGGGCCCAGCTCTTCAAAAACCAGTCTGAAACGTTCCGGGGCCGTGAGTTTTTTTTCTTCGTTTCCATAAATATTCAGAAGCTCGATGGTTTTAGCCAAAGGGAGATAACCTGCCAGGTTAAGCTTACTTATAAAATCCCGGAAGCCGTGCTTTAAGAACACTCTCAAAATCTGCCGCAGGCGTATTGTGTTGCGGAAGGGTGCCGTTATTTTTTTCCCCACCATTAATCTTATTCTCCAAAAAATTTATAGTTATTCTTTCCCTGCTCTTTTACATAATACATGGCAGTGTCAGCGTCGTTTAAAAGCTTTTTCTCCGAACCTTTCCCGTTGTAGTGCTGCATGCTGATACCGATACTCACTCCAATAGACATCTTATGGCCGTTGATGCTAAATGGTTTCGAAAAATTCCTGATGATTTTCCTGGCGACAAATTCCGCGTCTTTTTTCCCTTTAATCTTGCTCAGGACAATCGCAAATTCATCACCGCTTATCCGCGCCACAGTATCAGATTTACGCACGCATTTTTTTAATTTTTCCGCTGAAGTTTTAAGCACCAGGTCCCCGATGAGATGCCCCATGCGGTCATTGATGCTTTTAAACCCGTCCAGGTCGATAAAAAGAAGCCCAACCATAATCTTCTCGCGGTTCGCTTCGTTAATGGCATGGTTCAACCTGTCGAAAAATAATACCCTGTTAGGTATATCCGTCAACAAATCAAAATGCGCCATATGTTCCAGGCGCTGTTCCGCCCTTTTTCGCTCTGTAATATCGCGGGATATTAATACATATCCAATCAGCCTGTTCCTCTTGTCCCAGATTCCCGAAAGCCTTGACTCTATAAAACAGGTCCCGTCTTTCTTTTGCTGTTCAATCATAAAATCATAATCGCCTTTATCCTGTATCAGCGCCATTGCGCGGTTAAACCGTATTTCTTCCAGGTTTTCTTTTTCAAGAATTTTCTTAAGGTCTGTTTTGGAAAGTTTTTCAACATTGTATCCAAAAATGTTTTCCGCGGCGGGATTACAATATAATATTTGAAAATCTAAATGTGAGGCAATAATGGCCATATTTGTGGAGGAAGACAAAATATTTTCAAGGTATGCTGTTTTTTCAATAAGGTCATTTTCTGTTTCCTCGAGCATTTTTTCTTTCTGGCTGATAATATCCTTCAAAAATTCGATGTATTTTGCCTCGAGTCCCTTGACAATGTCATACTGGGTAATCAAACCGGTAATAATTCCTTTATCGTCAACCACCACAAGCCTACGGATCCTGTTATGATTCATCATTTTAACTGCCCTGTATAAAGGAATCTTCGCGTTGACCGTTATCACAGGGGAGCTCATTACCTTATCAACTGTCAATGTTTTCAGATCGACTCCCCTGTTATATAAATCCACTACATCCCGCTCGGTAAAAATACCGATTGGTTTTTTGTCTCTTTCCACGATTATACAACTGAAAGAATGGTCGGCCATTTTCGATATAATATCAGGCAGTAAACTGTTTTCCGGGACCGTAGTCAGGTTTTTTGTCATTATCTTTGAAATGTCCTTGATGTCAAAGAAATATTCAAGGCCGAGATTGCTTATGATATCCGTCTGGGTTATTATCCCGACGGTATTATCATCCTCATCAATCACAACGAGGTGCCGTATATTATTGTTTATAAGCAGGTCATATAATTCATAAATATTAATGTCTTTTTTAACCGTTACTAAAGACTTTGACATTAATTTTTCTATTTTTATTTTCCCATGGTCGGTATTCCTGCACAAATATTTGACCATGTCCCTTTCCGTAAAAATCCCAACCGGTTTTTTATTTTCAGTTACAACCACACAACTTATATTTTTCTTGCGCATAATCAAAACCACATCCGATAAAATTGTTTCAGGCGGGACACAAATAACATCTGAAGCCAAAATATTTTTAATAAATTTATTCTTCATATTGCAGTCCTTTCTATCTACTAATTATCGGAGCAAAATTATGAGATATTAAATTTAGAATTTCACTTCAGGTACGGCTAAATCCTTTTTCTCCGGCTCATAATAAGGCGCTTCCCTTAATCCTTTAAAACCGGCGAATATGTTCCCGGGTATCCTGCGGATATACGTATTAAAATCATTAACGCTCTGGTTAAATCTCATCCGTTCCACCGCGATACGGTTTTCCGTCCCGGCTAATTCATCCTGGAGGCGTATAAAATTCTGGTCAGCTTTAATGTTGGGATAGTTTTCCACAATCAAAAGCAGCCTTGAAAGCGCGCCTTCCAATCCGCGGGCTGCTTCAATTTTTTCATTAATCGGGGCGCTCCTGTCAAACGCGCCAGCAAGTTTACTTCTTGCTTCCGCCACTTCGTTTATTATTTTTTCCTCGTGGGCCGCGAAACCTTTAACGGTGCTTACGAGGTTCGGCACAAGATCGCTTCTCCGTTTTAACTGGTTTTCCACCTGCGCCCATGAAGCCTTAATTGCTTCATCTTTTGTTACCACCGTATTTAACCCGCCGATGAAAAACAGCGCACCCAGTATGATTATCGCAACAATTGAACCTATGATAATTCCCATTTTGCCAAACATTTATATTCCTCCTCTTTATCTTTAAATCAGATTTTACCACTTTATAAAGTATTTGTAAATTTTTAAAATCCCCTGCCCGCCCCGCCGCCTCCGCTGAAACCTCCCCCAAACCCGCCGAAACCGCCTCCAAAACCTCCCCCGCCCCCTCCTCCAAAACCGCCCCCGCCAAATCCGCCGCCCCAATATCCTCCTCCGGTGAAAGGCCCGCTGCGGTATGGCCTTTGGAACTTCTTTCCAATAAAAGAAAAAATAACAACAATAAAAATAATTAAAATAAAGAAAACAAAGTTTTTTTCATCCTCAAAATTATTCTTGGCACCGTTAATTTTATGTTCTTTTTTTATTAAGTCTACAACTCCTATTGTCCCATTTTTCAACCCGGAGCTGAAGTCACCCGTTTTAAAGTATGGAATCATCGCCTGATCAATAATCCGTCCTGCCAACCCGTCAGGAATAACCCCTTCCAAACCATATCCGACTTCTATTTTTACCTTTCTTTCTTTTACCGCAAGAAGGATTAAGACACCTGTATCTTTCCCTTTTTCCCCTATCTTCCATTTTTCAAAAAGTTTTACCGCGTATTCTTCAATTGTCTCATCCCCAATCGTAGATAAGGTTACCACGGCAACCTCCGCTTTTGTTTTATCTTTCAAGTCCTGTATCAGACTGGACATTTGCCTGCTGTCATCAACGGAGATCACGTTCGCGAAATCACTGACATACCCGGCAGGAGACGGATAATCCGGTCCAGCGCCGGTAACCTGATTTTTAAAAGACAAAATAAATATAAACAAAATTAAAAACAGATTATTTCTTTTCATGCAAATCCTGAATTCCCTATTTCAATCATATTTTTCATAATTTGTCCGTGGCACCGGCAAGCTTTGTCAACAGGGTTAAATATTTTTCCAAAAAGGCCGCCGCGTCTTTGCCGTCTATTTTCCCATCGCCTTTTCTGTCACTCAAAACAGTAAATAAAACTCCGGCATCCAGCCCAAATTCCTTACACAATAAATCAATAATATCTTTTCTGTCCCGTGGCGGAATTTTATTCTTTAACCTGATCAAATTTTTAAATATGGGGATAAAGGAAGAAAATGTCGAACTGATTATTTTTTCAATTTCTTTCGGCTGCGTCCCGCGTTCCAGGTAAATCTGGCGTAAACGGATAATTTTCCCCTTTAATTCTGATTCACATTGCAGCCTTAAATTTTTCAAAGAAATCTCTAAATCCAAAAATAAGTCCCGCCCCCATAATAAAACATGATTTTCTTTTATATCCAGAAACTCTACAGGGAAAACGTCCGCTGAATTTTTTATTTCCTCAGGTGTAAAAATAAGAGGCGGCACCAAACCGTTTTTCGCGTAATTTTCAAACAAAGCCAACAGCGGCTGAAATTTTGAAAGACTTGTGTCTTTCATTATCAGCAAAACATTAATATTTGATTTTCCATCGATAAAATCAGGCCCTGCCGCGCTCCCGTATAAAATAATGGAATCGGCCAATGAAGGACTTTTTTCCAATATTTTTTCGCAAAATTCTTCAACAGTCTTTTTGGCCTTTATATTTACTTTATCAAGATTAAGTATTTCATAATCCATAATTATATCCTCCTTGTCCATCAAAGATTATATAAAAAAATAACATTTTTTTCTATATAAAATATTTTTTTTAAGGTAAAATTTATTTGGCGTTATAAAATAAGGAGAAAAGTTTATGATAAAAATTTCAATCGCCGTTATAATTTTTTTGATTATCGCGTTCATTTTTTTCATGCCGTCAAAAAACCTCAAGGAATATGAACATTTAAGGGACCCGAAAATTTCAACCCATCCAGGGCAAAAAATGCTTGTGGTTGAAAGTGTTGGGGACCCGAATGTTGCCGGCAAAGACGCCTTCGGGCTTCTTTTTAAAACATTTTACGGCCTTAAAAAAAGCAACAAGGAAATGAAAATTTCCGCCCCGCGGGCCCGCTGGCCAAAACCGCCGGACACGCCAAAAAACGAATGGATCGGTATTTATGGATTGCCTGTTCCCGAAACAGTTATGGGCCTCCCTGAAATAAAAGGCAAAAAACCCGGGTTGGAGGCGAAAATTGAATTCTGGGAATATGGCGTTGTAGCCGAAATCCTTCACACAGGGCCATACAGCGAAGAAACATCTTCGATAGAAAAACTGTACAAGTTTATCGCGGACAATGGCCATAAAATTGCGGGGCCGCATGAAGAAGAATACCTGAAAGGCCCCGGGATGTTTTTTAAAGGAAACCCGAAAAAATACAAGACAATAATCAGGTATCAGGTGGAAAAGATTTAAAATTTTTCCCAGTGGATAACTTCATCCACGCTTTTCTTGGGTTTGCGTAATATATCATCCGCGCCGGCATATCCCAGGGAAATAAGGCTTATAACAATCAAGTCATCGGGGATCCCAAGAATTTTTTTAATGTCCCCGCAATATCCCTTTTTATGCCCCGCGACCCAGCAGGAAGCAACCCCAAAACTTTCAGCCGTTAAAATTATATTTTCCGTGGCGGCCGAGCCGTCTTCAAGAAAATACTTTGTGTCCTTACAGCAAACAATAATACAGGCGCCCGCACCTTTAATAAATTTACCATGATCCGTAGCTTCCGCAACCTTTTCAAGCAGTTCACTCTTTGTTACCACAACAAATTCCCACGGCTGTTCATTACGCGCTGTTGGCGCAAGTCTCCCTGCGTCAATCATCTCCTTCAAAATTTCTTTTGGAACAGGTTTATCAAGGTATTTCCTGACGGAATGGCGCTTTTTTATGGTTTCGACAATCTGGTTCATAACAATCCCCCGTTTATTTGTAGCGTAATGTCAAAAATCTCTTTGACATTTTATTAAAATTCCTTATCATTATCGATAAAAATCAACTTTTTAAATGCTCCCCCCTGTTTTTAAGAAAATTTTGAGGTATAATAATCATCATATTGTG
>JBFMCF010000052.1 GCA_040754625.1 bacterium
TTTTATTCACTTGAAATGCCCTTTTTTTTGGTTGTTATGTCTTTTGACAAAATCATTTTAACCAATAGAATTGGGCATTTCAAGTTCTTTTTCGCTTTTATTTCAAAAAATTACGCTTGTGTAAGGTAAGTTACAATTGTTTTTATTCCCGCTGCAACAGCTAATTCTAAAATGTGATCGTCTTTCGGGTCAGTTAAATTATGATACTATATATGGTATCATATTTCAAATGTTTTTTAGACCCGTGAGATAACCTTTAAACTTGCAATAAAAACAAAAATATGTATAATTAAATTATGAGTTTGTTGCCAATTTTTAAAATTCCTGAAATTACCGATACCTTTTCAAAAAAGCATAGTATTGTTTTAGCCTGCGATGATACTTATAATTTTCTTCGGACTATTCCTGATGAAACCATAAAACTGGTTATTACATCCCCTCCCTATAATGTCGGGAAAGAGTATGAGAATAAAATATCAATAGAAGATTATTTAAATTTGCATGATAAGGTTATTGAACAACTTGTCCGGGTCCTAAAAAGTGACGGTAGTATATGCTGGCAGGTAGGAAATTATGTAGACAATTCAGAGGTTTTCCCTTTAGATATATTGTACTATAACCACTTCAAAAAACATGGATTGAAATTACGAAACAGGATTATCTGGCATTTTAATCATGGATTACATGCAAGTAAACGGTTTTCCGGCCGTTATGAAACAATACTTTGGTTTACAAAATCAGACAAATATACATTCAATCTCGATTCAGTCCGTGTCCCATCAAAATATCCGGGGAAAAGGCATTTTAAAGGCCCTAAGCGCGGCTTACCTTCCGGCAACCCGCTTGGCAAAAATCCATCAGATATTTGGGAATTAGTTATTAAGGACTGGGATGAGGGAATCTGGAATATCCCAAATGTAAAGGCAAATCATCCGGAAAAAACATGTCATCCCTGCCAATTTCCCATAGAATTAGTGGAACGATGTGTATTAGCCCTTACCAGCGAAAATGATTGGGTTCTTGACCCCTATTGCGGGGCGGGTTCAGCATCAATAGCGGCGTTAAAGCAAAATAGAAAATCCATTGGTATTGATAAGGAATCAAATTATATTAATATAGCCAGACAAAGAATCGAAGATTTCTATTCCGGAAAACTTAAAATAAGGCCAATAGGTAAACCTGTATACGAACCAACAGGAAAAGAAAAAATATCCAAAATCCCTATGGAGTGGCAGGAAGATAAAATAGAGAGTCTATTGTGAAAATTGCAGGTATATATTCTTTTAATGGTGGTGAAAAATTCATAAAAGATAAATATCCTCGTCTTTTAAACGAAGCAAGATCAGTTATAAATGATGTCGATTCTAAAAAATACAAAACAAAAAAGAGCCTTGAAAAAACCATGAAAGGAACAATACTCTACAGCCCTAAACGGCTTAATTTAGCATTTAAAAAACATTTCACAAAACTCGGATGGACTAATAAACGAGAATCCTGCAAATATCCGACAAAATATTACGTTCCAGATTACACCCCGCCGAAACTCAATAAAGGCGCTTTCAGAGAAATGGATTTTATAAAGGAAAAACTCGGTATTGAAGTCCAATTTGGGAAGTATGCTTTTATGGTCTATAACGTTTGCGCAAAAATGACAATCTTCAATAAACTTGGATATATTGACGCAGGTATTGAAATAGTGCCGATTAAAAACTTTGCCGACCAGATGTCCACAGGCGTTTCTTATTTCGAACAGTTTGTTTGGGATTTAGAACAACGCGGCATCTCAAATATTGATATTCCTGTCCTAATTTTGGGTATTGATAAATAAAAAGAAAAATAAATCATGCGCCTAGAAAAATTATTAAACGCCCTGCCTGAAAAAAAAGTCACTGGCAGTATAAATATTGATATCGACAAAATCTCGTCGCATTCCAAACAAATTACAAACAGGACATTGTTTGTCGCGATCCCTGGTTTTGTCCATGACGGATTGAATTTTGTCCCGGAAGCCCTGGAAAAAGGCGCGAAGGCGGTCATAGCTGAAAAGGAGTTCACCTGCCCTGCCAATATTACTAAAATTATTGTACCGTCCGCGAGAAAAGCCACCGCTTATCTCGCCGCGTGTTTTTATGATTACCCGGCTGAAAAATTGAAACTTATAGGTATTACTGGCACAAAGGGGAAAACCACCACCAGCCACCTTGCCTATTCTATTTTTAAAGAAAGCGGGTTTAAAACCGGTTTATCCACGACCATAGAAATAAAAACCATAAAAAATAAGATAGAAACAAAAAGGACCACCAACGAGGCGATGGACATACAAAATTTTCTAAATCAACTCGTTGAAGAAAAGGCTGATTACGCGGTTATGGAAGTGTCATCTCACGGGCTTGCGCTGGACAGGGTTACAGGCTGCCGTTTTGACGCGGCCGTTTTCACCAACTTGTCCCATGATCATCTTGATTTCCATCACAATTTTTCAGAATACCTTAACGCAAAACTCAAACTTTTTGAAATGTTAAAAGACTCCGGAATAGGCATTGTAAATATCGACGACCCCGCCGGCCAAAACTTTTTAGATATCTGCGGGCGGAATAAACTAACTTACGGTTTAAATAAAAAATCTGGTATCACCGCTGAAAAAATTATCTACAGTGAAAAAGGCATATCCTGCGAAATAAACACCCCTGCCGGCAGTTTCGGCCTTGTGTCTTCTTTGCACGGCATCTTTAATTTATACAACATTTTATGCGCGTGCAGTATAGGAATATCTCAAAATATAGCTATTAATAATATCAAAAAGGGACTGGAAAAAGTAAATTATATCCCCGGAAGGTTCGAATATATCGATTGCGGGCAGCCCTTTAAAATTGTAATTGATTACGCCCATTCGCCGGACAGCCTTGAACAGGTTTTAAAAACCGCGGGAAGCCTGGCCAAAGGCAGGGTTTTGCTCGTATTCGGCGCTACCGGAAACCGGGACAAAACCAAAAGGCCTGTTATGGGAAAAATCGCGGCTGAGCTGGTTGATTTTTTTATCATTACAAACGACGACACGTATAATGAAGACCCTATGGAAATTATCGGGCAGATCGAAAACGGTATCAAGAAAACAGGAAAAAGAAAAGATATAGAATATAAAGTAATTCCTGAACGAAAAGATGCTATTTATGCATTAATAAAATACGCAAAACAAGATGATTTTCTTGTTATTGCCGGCAAGGGGCATGAGACAAAACAAATTTTAAAAGATAAAACCATTGACTCAAATGACCGCGAAATAGTAGAAAAAATATTAAAAAATAACGTCATGTACAACTTTTTTTAATAGATTTTGCCTGATTATTTTTGCGGAATTAAAACATTTTTGGTAATAAATCTTGGCGAAATTTTGGAATTTCGATTTCCACGACTCATGATTTGCTAGCTGATAGGATTGTGGAAATCGTCCAAAATGAGCCTTAGATTTATTCGAAAATGTTGACTAAAGCAAAAATAATCAGGCAAAATCTTGCGAGGAAAAACCATGTTAACTCTTTTTACGGTGCCAAAACCATTTACCGGAAAATTCAATATAATCCAGCGAAACTCCATCCAAAGCTGGATACGCATAAAGTCCAATCCTGAAATTGTTCTTTTCGACAAGCATGAAGGGACTGAAAAAATCTCAAAAGAATTAAGTATAAGAAACATTTCTGATATACCCCACAATGAATTCGGGACGCCTCTTGTCAACTCCATATTTGAAAAAGCGCATGCCGCGGCCAATTACGATGTGGTTTGTTATTTAAATACCGATATTATCCTGACTGACAGCTTTATTTACGGAATCCAAAAAGCCCGGGAATTTTCCGGTGATAATAAGTTTTTAATTACCGGGCGGCGATGGAGTATTTACCTTGACAGGCCGTGGAATTTTAATAAAGGCGATTGGCAGGAAGGCCTTGTTAAATACCGGGGATATAACGGTTTTTTGGGCGGAAATTCCCATATCGATTATTTTATTTTCCCAAAAGACATCGATTGGGAAATGCCCCCTTTTCTCCTTGAAAGGGGAGCATGGGAAGGGTGGTTTATTTATAACGCGATTAAAATGGATATACCCGTGATAGACGCGACTGATTTCATGACTGCTTACCACCAGGAGCATTTCAACTTTGACCCGGAAATCGCGAATAAACCGCAAATAAAGGCTGAAATCAGAAAAAACAAAAAACTGGGCGGCAGTTTTCCAAACCAGTATAACATTTTGGATTCCACACATATCCTCACATCAAACGGGCTTAAAAAATCGTTATTCACACGGAAATTTTCCGCAAATATATTAAGAATAAAAACACTTTTCATATAGCCGCGATATCCGTTATAAAATCCTTATTTCCTATCTCTCTAAGAGCTTCCATAGCTTGGCGGATATTCAATAAACTCTTAACTTGACAAAATATACCAGAATTGTATAATTAGCTAAAATAAAATAAATGGAGGTATAAGAAAATATGCCCGCGAATACAGATATCATTAAAAAAATAGCTGACGATACAGGACTAAGTACCACACAACTTACTATATCCGGACTACTTGCTTTTCTTCGCGAAAAAAAACGAAGTATTATGTTAGATATATTGAATATAGCCAGCAGATATGACGCCGTTTCTTCAAAAGACCTTGAAAAAAAAATAGAAAATGGTAATATACCTGAACATCCTGCATGGGAAGATTTAATTCAACTTGAAAATTTGGAGTCGGCCCTTGCCCTTATTAACAAAGATATCAAAGCTATACAATAATCTTCTTAAAATAGCAACTGCCGAATTCACAAACATAGAAATTTTCTATTCAGAAAGCAATGAACCTTATAAAATTGCGTCTCTATTTGTATGATAATAGTTTTATTGATATTTATCTTTCAATCAAAAGCAATAAATATTCTTATCACTGGGATAGACGATTAACCGTCAATAAAATATTTCGCCACGATAACGCGCCGCATCAAAAATGGAAACATATTGAAACTTTCCCAAAACATTTTCATAACGGTTCAGAACAGACTGTCTTGCCAAGCCATATTTCAGACAATCCGGAATTAGCACTAAAAGAATTTTTAAATTTTGTGATAAAAAATATTGTAAAGAACTAATGAAACTTTCAGATTTCGGCTACCACCTTCCCAAAGAATTAATAGCGCAATATCCGTCCACCAGACGCGACCAGTCAAGAATGATGGTGGTTTACCGGAATACCGCTGAAATATTACACCGGCATTTCAGGGATTTGCCTGATTTCCTCGCTAAAAGGTATTTAATCGTCTATAATGATTCCAGGGTCGTGCCCTGCCGTGCCTTCGGATTAAAAAAGGAAACAGGGGGCAAATTCGAGGTGTTTTTTCTAAAAGAAACAGGCGATAATACATGGGAATGCATGCTTAAACCAAAAAAACGGGCGCGTATCGGGACAAAAATCATCTTTGGGGAAAATTTCATGGAAGGTGAAGTTTTAGGGTTTACCGGCGAAGGAATGGCAACTATTAAATTTCCTGAAAAAACCAAGATAGAAGATTTTCTTGAAAAGTCCGGGCATATGCCCCTCCCACCTTACATAAAAAGAGATTATTCTTCCAAAAATGACGAAATTTTTGAACGTAAAAGATACCAAAGTATTTTTGCGGATAAAAACGGTTCTATTGCCGCGCCTACGGCCGGCCTGCATTTTTCAAAATCCATCCTGGCCAGGTTCAATGAAAAAAATATTTCTCTTGTTCCTGTTACCCTGCATGTAGGTTTGGGGACCTTCCTTCCTCTCAGAGATGAAGAAATCGAAAAAAACAAATTGCATTATGAATTTTATTCAATCAGTGAAAAAACAACGGATAAAATAAATAATGCAAAAAAACAAGGCCGTAAAATTATCGCTGTGGGGACAACAACAACGCGTGTTTTGGAAACTGCGGACATGGAAAACGGTATTATCAAACCCAGCAAAGGCTCAACCAATTTGTTTTTATACCCCGGGAAAAAATTTAAAATAGTCGACGCCCTTCTTACTAATTTTCACCTGCCTAAATCAAGCCTGTTTCTTCTTGTTTCCGCTTTCGCTGAAGATGCTATGAACAAGCCCGCATTTACCGGAACAGAATTAATAAAAAAAGCTTATAATGAGGCTGTAAAGAACAAATACAGGTTTTTCAGTTATGGCGACTGCATGCTGATTCTTGACAAATAACGGAATTTCTTTTAAAATAAAGTGTTTATATAATTTAAATATACAAAAACTATGACACTCATTCCAAAATTCATCACAGCTTTTTTAGTCAGCCTTTGCACCTATATTGGAACAAGGTTTTTATTTCTTGCCTTATCCAACTATATAGCCGTGTTCAGAAAACTTTCAAAAAGCAGTATTCTGATATCCCTTGCCGTTTCTGTAAAATTATTCATTTTTATCACAAAAACACCGGCCACCTATCTGTCGGACATATCTGACGGATTGATTTTCTTCACCTATGTCTTTCTCTTTATCCAGATAATAGACCTTCTGGTGTCGGACCTACTTTCATCAAAACACAGGGGAGTAACGATCCCTCCTCTTTTACACAACATTATCCTATGGCTGATTTATATAATTGTTCTTCTTTTTATATTGCGGACATATCTCAATTTAAATATTACTCCCCTGCTTGCCACATCAGCCGTTTTTTCAATGGTTATAGGCCTTGCTTTACAGGACCTGTTAATCAACCTTTTCTCCGGGATAGTTTTAAGCCTGGAAAAACCGTTTGATATTCATGACTGGGTGTCAATTAACAATAACATCGGCAAGGTATTCGAAATCACATGGAGAACGACCAAAATAAGACTGCGCAGCAATGATCTTGTTATTATTCCAAACGCCATAGTCACAAAACAGGAAATAATAAATTTTTCAACCCCGACAAAAGCCCATGAAAGAAAAATAGACATCGGTTTAAGCTATTCCACTCCGCCCAATACGGCAAAACACGTCATTTTAGAGGCCGTAAAGAAAACCAACGGGATATTGGAAAATCCTGTCCCAAAAGTGACGGTATCGGGATATAAAGATTTTACCATGAATTACACAATCCGGTTCTGGATTGACGATTATGACGACCTTATCAGGATAGAAGATGAATTAAACACCTACATTTGGTATCTGCTAAAACGCAGTAATATTGAAATCCCATTTCCTGTAAGAACAAACTATCTTTATACTATGACCCCTGAAGTAATAAAAGAAAAAGAGAAACATAACCAGCATGAAATTTTAACATGGCTCAAACAGGTGGAAATCCTAAAACCATTGTCTGAATCCGAACTTGTGGAATTATCTAAAGATTTGAATTATCAAAGATTCGGGGCGGGGGAAATTATTTTCCATGAAAACGAACAGGGTGATTCCTTTTACATTATTAAAAGCGGCCTGGCCGAGGTCAGCAAACAAATTAAATTCGGCAAGCCGTCTGTCATTTCCAGGCTTGGGCCAGGCGACTATTTTGGCGAAATGTCTTTATTAACGGGAGAAAAAAGAAACGCTACGGTGAAGGCCATTGAAGATTCGGAACTTATTGCCATTACGCATTTGCCGTTTAAAAGGATTTTAGTAAACAATCCCCATATTGTTGAATCATTAAGCAGGATTTTAGAAGAACGGCAAAATAAGCTGGAAAAAGAATTATCAAATGTTAAAATTAATAATGAAAAACAGGTGATTTCCAGTTATAATAAATTTTTAAAAAATATAAAAGCGTTATTTGGAATCAATTAAATGAAATCAAAGGCTAATATAGTTAACAGGCTTCTCGCCGGCGCGGTTGATTTTGGGATTGCCGTAATTATTTATTTTATATTTACAAAATCATTAAAAATCAATGTTATTTTTTCAAGCATATATATCCTTTTCAGGGACAGCTTAAGCGGAGGGAAAAGTTTAGGCAAAATAATATTTAATCTTAATATTCAGAAAACACATGATGAAACACCATCGACTTACAAAGAATCAATATTGCGCAATTTCTTTTTTATAATCCCGAATATAAATTATTTAATCGGTGCTTTTGAATTGTTTTTAATTTACTGGGACATTGAGGGGACCCGTATCGGAGATAAAATCGCTGGAACCATGGTGGTGGATGACGACGTAACACTTAATCAGGAAATCCAAAATACATTTACCGCCGCATCAAATCAGCCTCAAGGTAACAAACTATGAACGAAGAAAATTTAGAACCTATTACTGCGGCCTGCGGGGAGCCTGCAAAACCTGAAGCAAATAAAGGGGAAAAACAATCATACCCTATTGGCAGGGGAATGAAATTCCTTTTTTACATGCTGTCCCTATTTTTTTTCCCGGGAATAGTTTTTGGGGCGGTTTTTTACAGCAAGGACGACCCTGACTACCGGCATGTCGGTAAAAATTGCATTTATATCGCATTATTACCTTTTATATTTTACCTTTTTATTGTTATAATAGCGCTTTTATCAGGACAGGTGGGAAATGTTTTTGGAGACAGCATAAAAGATGTACCCTATTAACTCCCCCTTCCCTTTAATTAAAGAGGGGGTTGGGGAGTTTTTGAATTTTTCTATCTTTAAAAATATAATGTATTTACGCACAGACGCGATTGTTATCGGAAAAAGAAATTTTCGGGAAAACGACAGGATAATTACTTTCTATACACGGATTTACGGGAAACTCGATGTTCTGGGCAAAGGCATCCGGAAAATTGAAAACCGTTTTGGAAGTTCTTTGGAATTGTTTACATATAATGAAATCATTTTATGGGAAAAAAAGAAGGGAGATCTTTTATTACTTATCCAGTGTAATACAAAAGAATCATTTTTAAAAATCCGCACTGATTTAAAAAAGATCGCATCGGCTTTTTACATAACCGGCCTGGCGAGGGAACTTACAAAAGAAAAGGACAAGAACACGGACATTTTCAATCTCCTGTTTACGTTCCTGTATCTTTTGGAAAAAACAAATAAATATGGAATAATAATGTCCAGTTTCCAATTAAGACTGCTTTATATCTTAGGTCTTTGGCCTGATTTAAACAGATGTGTTTACTGTAAAAATACCGCAACAAAAAATATCCAACACTTCAGTCTTTCTCATGGAGGAATTATTTGCAAAAATTGCTTAAAATCTTCACCGTCAAATATCAGCTTAAATTATGAAACAGTCATGGTGATGAAAAAACTAATTTATGCCCCGTTAAGTAAAATTGAAAACATTATTGTGTCTCTTGTTGTTTTAAAGAAAATAGAATATTGGTTTTCGCTTTATATTCTTTACCATATGGATAAAAAAATAGAATCTAAAAAAATATTGGAAAAACTTTTAAAATGAACCCAGCCCTTCCTTACAACAGGAAGGGTAAAATAAAATTGGGCAATAATTAAAAAATAGGTTTTTAAAAAATAAGTTAAGAAAGGAAGAGCGGGGTGAAAAACAAATTGACTTTCCAGCAGTTGATTTTTAAATTACAGAATTTTTGGAGTAAGCAGGGATGTTTAATCCCGTCATCTTACGATATTGAGGTCGGCGCGGGCACTTTTCACCCCTCAACTTTTTTCAGGGTGATAGGCCCAAAACCCTGGCGGACAGCGTTCGTACAGCCTTCCAGGAGGCCCACCGACGGCCGTTACGGCCAGAACCCAAACCGCCTGCAGCATTATTACCAGTTTCAGGTAATTATAAAACCGTCCCCTTCCGATATACAGGATATTTATTTAAAAAGCCTCGAAGAATTAGGCATCAGTCCAAAAGAACACGATATACGTTTTGTTGAGGACGACTGGGAATCCCCGACGCTCGGAGCGTGGGGGCTGGGATGGGAGGTATGGCTGGACGGTATGGAAATAACGCAGTTTACGTATTTTCAGCAGGTCGGGGGTTTTGAACTAAATCCCGTTTCAGCTGAAATCACATACGGGACGGAACGTTTATGCATGTTTATCCAAAAAGTGAATTCTGTATATGACATAGAATGGCGGGAAGGCGTAAAATACGGTGATATACATTCGCGGACCGAATCCGAATTTTCCGCTTACAATTTTGAACACGCGGACACCGGGATCCATTTTAATCTTTTCGAAAATTACAAAAAGGAAGTATTAAATCTTCTGGAAAAGGACCTGGTTTTGCCGGCGTATGACTTTGTTTTAAAATGCTCTCATATTTTTAATGTCCTTGACGCACGCCAGGCCATTTCAGTAAGCGAAAGAACAAGGTATATAGCGGAAATAAGAAATTTAGCTAAAAGATGCGCGGAAAAATATATGGAGAAATACATAAACAATAAGCAGTTAACAATAAATAAGGAGTTTTAGTGGCAAACATTCTACTGCTTGAGATCGGCACGGAAGAGATCCCTGCAAAGTTTTTGGATCTTGGGCTGAAAAACTTAAAAGAATCCGCCGGGAATATTTTAAACAACGCCCGGATTTCCTTTACCGGTATTTCTGTGATGGGGACCCCCCGGCGTTTAATTCTGACCGTGGAGGGGCTGCCTGAGAAGCAAGAAGATATAATATCTGAATTACGCGGCCCCGCGAAAAATATAGCTTTTGATCCATCAGGGAAAATAACAGAAGCGGGTCTTAGATTCGCGGATAAATGCGGGGTAAAACCCAAAAAGTTAACGACCAAAAATTACAAAGGGAATGACTATGTTTTTGCCGTAAAAAAAACCAGGGGGGCAAAAATAAATAAAATACTGCCTGAGATACTCTCCAGGATTATTAAATCCCTGGTGTTTCCCAAACAAATGCGGTGGGAAGAAACAAATTTTAAATTTATACGCCCTATCCGCTGGATCACCGCCCTGCTTAACGATAAAGTTATAAAATTTTCACTTGCTTCAGTAAACTCGTCCCGTGTTTCCTCCGGCCACCGGTTAAAAGGCAATAAGCCTGTTATTATAACGGATGCTTCAGCTTATAAATCGACAATAGAAAAAGAAATGGTCATAATAAGCCCGGAAGAGAGAAAAAACTCCATAACCGAACAACTCGGACGGCTTTCAAAAAGTTTAAACGCTTTTGTCGTCCATGACGAAGAACTTCTGGCCCATGTTACAAATTTAGTTGAATATCCCAACGCGATTATTGGAAGCTTCGATGAATCTTATCTGCAATTGCCCTCCCAGGTCCTTGTTACTGTCATGAAGGAACAGCAAAAATATTTCGCTCTTGAAGACGATAATAAAAGACTTTTACCTGAATTTATTGTTATAACCAATAGTTTTACTGAATCGCAGGACATAATCCGCCAAGGCAATGAGTGGGTATTTAAAGCAAGGTTAAATGACGCCAGATTTTTCTGGAACGAGGACAGGAAAAGCCCGTTTAAAAACAGGCTGAACGGTTTAAAAGGAATTGTTTTTCAAAATAAATTGGGCACGATAGCAGACAAGGTTGAACGGATAAAAACACTTGCGATTGATATAGCCGGAATGCTCGGTCTTGATATATCAAAAGAAAAAATAATAAATTCATCTGATTTATGCAAATTAGATTTATTGACAGATATGGTAAAGGAATTCCCCACTCTGCAGGGTATTATGGGAAGGGAATATTTTTTAGCGCAAAACGGGGACCCTGAAATCGCAGGGGCTATTTATGAACATTACCTGCCCAGGTCCGCGGGCGACAACCTGCCTGAAAGTGATTTGGGCGCAATATTATCAATTGCAGATAAAATGGACAATATAACAGCGTTCTTTTTGCTGGACAAAATCCCAAGCGGCTCCGAGGACCCTTTCGCCTTGAGAAGGCAGGCAAACGGCATCCTCCAGATAATATGGCATAAAAACTATAATATCTCCCTGCTTGAATTAATAAAAAACAGCGTTTTGAATTTAAAGGATAAAATATTTAAAGAAAATATTGAAAATGATCTGATTAAATTTTTCCAGCAAAGATTCAGGAATTTACTGCTCGATGAGGGAATAAAATATGATTGTCTTGACGCGGTCCTGGCCGGTGTTTTTAACAACCCTCTTTTAGACAAAAAAAGAGCAAAAGCATTGATGGATATTTATAATGAAAAAGATTTTCCGGAAATCACGGTCTCATTCAGCCGTGTAACAAATATTTTAAGAAACACAACACCTTCCCCGGAAATAAGACAGGACCTTTTAGCTGAAGATGCTGAAATTGAGCTTTTTCAGAAATTTATATCCTGTAAAGAAAAGTTTACCGGGCAGATCAAAAAAAATAATTACCATTCAGCCTATAATGAATTGAAACCGCTCAGGAAACCCATTGACGAGTTTTTTGACAAAGTTCTTGTAATGGATAAAAATAAAGAAATTCAACAAAACAGGCTGAATTTATTGTATAATATAGCTTCTGTGTTTTACCAGATAGCTGATTTTTCAAAAATTGCAGTTTAAAAAAATTTTTAAAAATAGAGGGGGCTTCTTTATGGCAAAAAAATGGGTGTATTTTTTTGGAAATGGCAAAGCTGACGGCAACGGGAAGATGAAAGACATCCTTGGCGGCAAGGGCGCGGGGCTTGCCGAAATGACAAACAGCGGTGTTCCCGTCCCTCCCGGTTTTACCATTAGCACCGAAGCGTGCAATTTCTTTTATGAAAATAAAAAGAAACTGTCAAAAGAAATTATCAGCCAGGCCGACAAAAACCTTGACAGGCTTGAAAAAGTAATGAACAAAAAATTAGGAGACAAAAACGACCCCCTGCTTGTTTCAGTCAGGTCAGGTTCGAAATTTTCGATGCCCGGGATGATGGACACTGTGTTAAACCTTGGACTGAACGATGAATCAGTAAAAGGTCTGGCGTTAAAAACCGGCAATGAAAGATTTGCGTATGACGCGTACCGCAGGTTCATACAAATGTTCGGGAATGTTGTCATGGGCGTTGACAAGGAACATTTTGAACACCACATGACAGAAATGAAAAATAAAAAAGGAATAAAACAGGACACTGAATTAAACACGGAAGACCTTAAACAACTGGTGGAAACTTATAAAAAAGTATACAAGGAACAAACCGGCGGGAATTTCCCCTCGGAACCCAAAAAACAACTTGCCATGACCCGCGACGCGGTTTTCAATTCATGGAACAATCCCCGCGCCATAACTTATCGTAAATTGCATCAGATATCGCACAATCTTGGTACCGCCGTCAATGTCCAGGCCATGGTTTTCGGTAATATGGGGCAAACATCCGCCACGGGAGTCGGTTTCACAAGAGACCCTTCGACGGGCAATAAAATTTTTTACGGCGAATATCTTACTAACGCGCAGGGAGAAGATGTCGTTGCTGGGATCCGCACACCCAACTCCATCGCCAATCTTGAAAAAGAAATGCCGGACGTTTTTAAACAGTTAAAATCAATCACGACCCGGCTTGAAAAACATTACAGGGACATACAGGACTTTGAATTCACGGTTGAAAATAACAGGCTTTTCATGCTCCAGACAAGAAACGGTAAAAGGACCGCTTTCGCCGCTGTCAAGGCCGCGGTTGATATGGTCAAGGAAAAACTAATAACAAAAGAAGAAGCTGTTTCCCGCGTGGAACCGAAACAAATAGACCAGCTGCTCCACCCTATACTTGACCCGAAAGCGCAGATAAAAGTAATAGCGAGAGGACTGGCCGCGTCTCCGGGGGCCGCAAGCGGCCAGGTCGTGTTTACCGCCGAGGACGCCGTTGAATGGAGCAAACGGACAAAAACACTTCTTGTCCGCATGGAAACGTCCCCGGACGACATACACGGCATGGCCGTTTCCGAGGGGATATTGACAAGCCGCGGGGGAGCCACAAGCCATGCGGTTGTCGTTTCACGTCAAATGGGAAAGCCGTGCGTGGCAGGCTGTGAAAGCATAAAAGTCGATGAAAAAAATAAAATATTTACCGTAAATTCCACAGTAGTAAAAGAAGGCGACTGGGTAACGATTGACGGAGGTACCGGCCGCGTAATCCCCGGCAAGGTCCCGACTATGGAGTCAGAAATTATCCAGGTATTAACAGGGAAACTTGACGCGGACAAATCCGAATTATATCAGAATTTTAAACTTTTAATGAGCTGGGCGGATAAAATTAGGCGGCTCAAAGTCAGGGCAAACGCCGATATACCCATCGACGCCAAAATAGCGCGCCAGCTTGGAGCGGAAGGAATCGGACTTTGCAGGACCGAACATATGTTTTTCGCAAAAGAACGCCTCCCGATAGTCCAGGAAATGATTCTCGCAAAAACGGAAGGTGACAGGATAAAGGCACTGGACAAACTCCTTCCTATGCAGAAATCCGATTTTAAAGGCCTTTTCAGGGAAATGAGCGGATACCCTGTTACAATAAGACTTCTGGATCCGCCTCTTCACGAATTCCTGCCAAAACGTGAAGAATTAATGGTTGAGATTACCAAACTTGAACTTACAAATGGCGACCCCGCTGTAATTGCCGAAAAGAAAAAGCTTCTTGCCCGCGTACAGGAACTTCATGAATTCAACCCGATGCTTGGGCTTCGCGGATGCAGGCTTGGAATAACCTATCCTGAAATCACCCGTATGCAGATCAAAGCTATTTTTGAAGCTGTTTGTGAATTATATAAGGAAGGATATAAAATTATCCCTGAAATAATGATACCTCTTGTAGGAATGGTTGAAGAAATCAAGTCCCAGAAAAAAATTGTCGTAGAAATCGCAAATGACATAATGAAAATTTGCGGCCGGAAATTTACATATATGGTCGGGACAATGATTGAACTGCCGAGAGCCGCCATAACAGCCGATGAAATCGCCAAGGAAGCGGAATTTTTCTCCTTCGGAACAAACGACCTTACGCAAACAACCTACGGGTTCAGCAGGGATGATTCAGGCAGTTTCACAAATTATTACCTTGAACATGGTATTATGGATATAAGCCCGTTTGAAGTCCTTGACCAGAAAGGCGTGGGACAACTAATACAAATTGCCGTGGAAAAAGGAAGGCGCACCAAAAAAGACCTGAAAGTCGGAATCTGCGGCGAGCACGGCGGCGAGCCCTCATCGGTCGAATTCTGCCACAGGACGAATTTAAATTACGTGAGCTGTTCCCCTTTCCGCATACCTATCGCGCGGCTTGCTGCGGCACATGGAAAATTAAAGGAAGTGGAAGCAAAGAAAACAGGTAGAAAGAAAAAGTAAACGAGAAATCTTGGATAAGAAAAAACCGGCGCGTTCAAAAAACACGCCGCCGTATGAGAAAATTAACATCGTGTATACCCAAGATCATCGAAGTGCTGTAAAAAAAGCTGATAAATCTTTTTAGCTCTTGTGACTTTTGAGAGATCATTCTCACATTCAATCTCATTAATAAAGTGCTTTAATTCTTCAATGCACCATACATAAATACTCAATCTGATTTTCATATCTGTAAGAAATATTATAAATTTTTCATATTCTTCACCTTGCATAGTAAGGGCTAAACATCTCAGGCATTCAGCTACAAGCATATGTTGGGGATCTAACATTTGAGGTAATTTTCCATAAGTTATCAATGATTCATCGTATTTTCTAAGACAAATTTCAGCTTCCATTTTGCCAAGAATAGCTAAATGATCAAAAGAGTTAAGTTCAATAGCTCTCTGATAATCTGGTATTGAGCTTGCGAAATCCTTTCTTTGCGAAAAACATCCTGCCCTGAGCATATAATAATTATCATTACTTGGGTTTAATTTGATCGCCTTATTAAAATCAGTGATGGCTAAATCCAAAACCTCCTTTTCATTTCCCGAATAAGCAAGGATTCTGTAACATCTTCCTCTCTTATTGTAAACATCAGCTAAATTAGGATCAAGGTTTATGGCTCTAGCCCAAGTTCCGCAGTGTGATATTGGGAATGATATTTTTTAGCTAAAGGAAATCTAAAAAAGCTTGATAAATCAATAGCGGATTAAAAAAAAGTGAATGTAGTGCAGACCACCCTCTTGAATA
>JBFMCF010000053.1 GCA_040754625.1 bacterium
AAATTTACCCCGTTTCAAAACTTTCATTCCTTTCATACCTATTTTGACATTATCTGGTAATCAACATCGGTATTTTACTTATAAAGGGTTATGGGAGCTGAAAATAACTCCCCGACCCCTCAATTATTTAATAGTAGTGATCTGGCATATTGATTTTTTAAAGGGATGGTAAAGCACCCCTTTTTCCGTAATAATCGCGGAAATATACTTGTTTGGGGTAACATCAAATGCTGGATTAAAAGTATCAATTTTATCCGGTGATATTTGTTTTCCCATGATATGCGTTACTTCTTTTGAATTTCTTTCCTCAATGGGTATATGGGAACCATCCGGGATGGAAATATCAATTGTGGACATAGGTGCCGCAACATAGAAAGGTATTTTATGCTCCTTTGCCAATATCGCGATACTATATGTCCCAACCTTGTTTGCCGTATCCCCGTTGACCGCAATCCGGTCGGCCCCGACAATAACTTTGTTTATCATGCCTTTACTCATAAAATATCCCGCCATATTGTCGGTAATTAAGACATGCGGAATGCCTTCTTCTTTCAATTCCCACGCCGTAAGCCTTGCACCCTGTAAAAACGGCCTTGTTTCATCTACAAACACTTTTATCTTTTTGCCTTCATCGTGCGCTTTCCTTATAACCCCAAGCGCGGTTCCATATCCTGCCGTCGCCAGGGCGCCCGCATTGCAATGAGTAAGTATCGTATCATTATTTTTTATCAGGCCGGCTCCGAATAATCCTATTTTTTTATTGATTGCGATATCTTCTTCATATATCTTGATTGCTTCCTCAACTAATCCCTTTTTTAAAAAAGAAACTGGCTGCCCTGAATTTTTACTTATATAATCATTCATTCTTCTGACTGCCCAAAAAAGATTGACCGCGGTCGGCCTAGTACTTGCGATGACCCGCGAAATCTCTTTTATTTCTTCTAAAAATTTTTCTTTCTTTCCGGTTTTTATTTTCAACGCTCCCAGAGCGATTCCGAATGCGGCTGCCACACCAATAGCAGGCGCCCCGCGTATCTGCATTGATTTAATCGCAAATGCTACATCTTTATAATTCTTGCATTTTACATATATCTCTTTTAACGGAAGTTTCCTCTGGTCAATCAAACGGACAGAATCTCCCATCCACTCTATTGTTTTCACATGCATATATATTCCCTTCTTTTTAATTTACAGTTTCCCGATTACCTTGACGACAACTTTAGTGAGTTTCGGCTCAGACTCATTTGCAATTCTTATAATTTCATTAATATCAGCCGGTTTTAAATTATCAGGAAAACACTGGTCTGTTACAATTGAAAGACCGAGGATCTTAAATCCGCAGTGCACACCTACTATCACCTCAGGGACAGTGGACATCCCAACCACATCCGCGCCGATAAAACGTAAAAAACGGTATTCCGCCTTTGTTTCAAGACAGGGACCTGTAACACCTACATAAACACCGCGCTGTATTCTAATCTTTTCGTCGCGCGCTACTGCGTCGGCAAGCTCTATTAACCTTACATCATAAGGTTCAGACATATCCGGGAATCTTGGCCCAAGCCTTGGGTCATTCGGGCCTATCAGGGGATTATGCCCCATAAGGTTTATGTGGTCCGTAATAATCATAATGTCACCTGTCCGTAACTGCGGATTCATGCCTCCGCAGGCATTGGATATTATTAAATATTTTGCGCCTAAAGCTTTCATCACCCTGACAGGGAAGCTGACTTCAACAGATGAATATCCTTCATAGAGATGCAGCCTTCCCTGCATGGCAACAACGTTTTTATTGCCTATTTTTCCAAGGATTAATTCGCCGTCATGGCTTTCCACGGTAGAAAGCGGGAAATACGGAATGTCCCTGTAAGATATCACAGTCTTTTCCTTTATCTCGCGGCCCACCCCCCCTAATCCCGTCCCCAGGATAATGGCAATTTCCGGGTTTATCTGTTTTTTGGAAATAATGTAATTTTTTGCCTCTTCAACCTTAGTAAATAAGTCGCTCACGAGTTTCTCCTTTCTTTGAGAATATTAATGTTTTAATTTAAGGGCCAAATCAATTAAAGATTGAACTAAAAAAGATTTGATAAAATAAATTATCAAAAATACAATTAAAGGCGAAATATCTATCCCTGTATTCAAAATGGGAAGATTTCTTCTTATTGGCCTCAACACGGGTTCCGTAATCCTGTATAAAAATTGCACAATCGGGTTATACGGATCAGGATTTACCCATGAAAGTATCGCGCGCGCGATAATGACCCAGTAATAAAAAGTCAAAATAATATCGAGAATTTTAGCTGTTGCGTTAATAAAATTGCTAAGTATAAACATAGTTATTCTAATCTCCTGTAATTATCCGCTCAATTCTTTTGATCTTTGGCATGCTGATCCAACAGCTGAAATCAAAGCATGTTTAAAACCTTTTTTCTCCAAAACTGCTAAACCCGCCAGAGTTGTCCCTCCCGGTGAAGATACTGCCTTTCGCAACTCTTCCGGTGTTTTACCTGTTTTTAAAACCAGTTCAGCCGCGCCAAGGACTGTCTGGAAAACCAGAATTTCTGCAACCTGTTGTGATAAACCTGATTTTTTTCCCGCCTCAATCAAAGACTCCATCATATAAAAAACATAGGCGGGCCCGCTTCCCGACACTGCGGTAATGGCATCCATTAAATTCTCTTTTACTTTTACGACCTTCCCTACTGCCTGGAAAATCGTATCAGCAATATTCTCATCTTTTAACTTCGCAAATTTACCTCGCGCTATGGCAGACATTCCTTTTTTTACTAAAGCAGGAGTATTAGGCATAACCCGGATAACCGCCGCTTTCCCCACTGTATTTTCAATTCTTTCTGTTTTTATCCCTGCCGCGATAGAAATAACTAATTTGTCCTTCACGTTATGTTTAATTCCTTCCAGAACTTCGTTTATATTTTGCGGCTTTACCGCAAGGACAATTATATCTCCTTTATTAACCGCAGGTTTATTATTAGTTTCAACCTTTATTTTAAGTTTCTTCTTTATATAATCAAGCCTTTCATTCTTCACATCGGTGGCAGTAATGTTTCCTTTTCTAAAAAGCTTTGCGTCAAGGACGCCTTTTATCAGGGCCTCAGCCATATTCCCCGCACCGATAAAAACAATTCTCTTTTTCAGCATAAACTTTGCTCCTGTAAAAATATTGTAGATATTTTATACGAAATTTCATTATCAAGCAAGAAGAAAACCTGAAATATATTTTTTATATATTTTTTAAAGGACTATCCCCAAAAAATAGACATAGAAAACAGTAAGTAGTTGTGAAATAAGGAATAAATAAAAAAAGGAAGTGTAAAAGCATAATTTTTTATATTTTTCAAAAAAATGGGGATACTTTTT
>JBFMCF010000054.1 GCA_040754625.1 bacterium
TCCGATAATGAAAAACATAAAACTTTCAGGCAAAAAGTTTTTCATTTTAGAGATTCTTTTTCTCATGATTCACTTATGGTTTTGCCAAATATTTTAAAATTGGCGGCTTAATTTTGCCAAACTCAAGTTAACTTATAAACCAATGGGGCCTGAATAGAAAAAGGAAGTCAAGACTTTTGTGGAAGAAATTTAGTATCAGAAATGGATATTTAATTTTGGATAAAAATAGATTTGATTCAGCGATTTATTCTGAAAAGTTTTAGACATAAATTTTCCTTTTTAACCAATTAAATCCACAGAACCAAAATCTTTTTGCTTTAATAATTCATTAATTCCAGATAAATTAAAATATTCCGGATCAAATTCCTCTTCCAGCCACTCCATCATTCCTTCGTATTCTTCGTGCTCGGGATTTTTTATGATTTCTAATAAATTTTCATAGCCTCCCATACCACCACAATCCTCTGGCGGACAGTTTCTCTTGCCGTCAATACATTTTGGATAATAAACTTTTTTCTCTATGGGTAAAAATTTTTCTAAAAGAATAGTGTGTTCCCAGTTATCTCCAAAATCATAAGTGTATGTAAATTTTTCATTTTCTTTGTTGATTAAACTATCCAGTTTGATTGAAGAATAATCAATAATCCTATTTTCATCATCAAATTCATCGTCAGGCAGACCATAAATATTACCCTCTATCTCAAACTCGTGCAAATGCGAGTTTGTCCAGCCCATTATTGTCTGAATAATCTTATGCAGGTCAGGCAATAATACATTTGATTTGACTAAAAACCGCCGCCAGATTGAAGGATGGCTGTCATTTAATGTGATTTTTAATTGATAAATTTTGGTCATGTTCTCCTCCATCGGTAGTTCGCTATTAACCAAATGCCTAAGGATGCTACATTGTCCCATTTATATCCCCTTAATGTCCCAAATGTCCCATAAATGTCCGATATCTAATAGTGTAACGTCCGTCTCAACTTAACGATTACCTAAAGATTCTGTCTTACATCAAGCATTGAATCATCATCTCCAGCCATTTTTTTATCAAAAGGGGCTCAGATTGATTTAGGTTTTTAATAAACTCTATTGTTCATTTTTTTTGTTCCTTCATCTCTAAAATTTGCCGCCCTTTTAAAGTAATTCTATATTTTTGAAATTTGCTATTTGGTTTATCTGGAACAGTTAATACAATATAACCCTTTTCAAGAAGATGTTGGATCCCTTTTTTAAAATTACCTGTCCTTTTTTGATAACCGGCAATTCCAAGAAGTTCTCTCCCTGTTTTATCACTTTCTGCACATGCAGTTAAAATTTTTATTTGCCAAATAGGCAATTCAACTTGGGCCTTTTTAAACTTTGACTCACCTCCAACAGCCTCAAATGCACCTTAAAGCTCTACCGTTAATAAAAAACTTAAAAAAACATAAAAATACCAAAGATTAATTATCTATTTAACGTAAGCAACCGCCGTTCTCTTTTTAATTCTTTTATCAATTCTTCCTCGCTCGGTAAATACAATTTGTATCGGGACGCAAAAATTTGCTTGTTATCTTTAGGAAGCGTGTATCGGACAACGGCATCCTTTTTATTTTCGCACAAAATGAGACCGACCGTTGGATTATCATCCGGCTGTCTCAGGTCGCGGTCATAATAATTTACATACATCTGCATCTGACCGATATCCTGATGAGTCAGCTTACCTACTTTCAAATCCACGAGTGTATAACATTTCAAAATTGTATTATAGAAAACTAAGTCGATGTAAAAGTGGTCGCCATCGAGTGAAATGCGTTTTTGCCGAGCTACGAAAGTAAAACCTTTCCCCAATTCAAGTAAAAATTTTGAAAGATTATCAATAAGCGCCTGCTCAAGTTTGGTTTCGTAAAGTTTGGAACTTGGGGATAAGCCCGTAAACTCCAAAACATACGGATCCTTTATCATATCTTCGTATGTCTGAAGCTCTTGACCCTTTTGTGCCAATTTCATAAGACCTTTTTTATCTTTACTTAAGGCAAGCCGTTCAAAAAGAAGTGAACCTTTTTGACGCTCAAGCTCCCGAGCCGACCAATTATTTTTAACACACTCAATCTCATAAAAATACCTGGCTTCAGGTTTCTCAATACGCATTAAAATACGGTAATGGCTCCAGCTTAATTCTCTACGCACTGTGTCGAGAATCGGATATACTTCATAAAATTTACGCATATTCCATAAATTACTATCATCAAATCCTTTCCCAAAATCAACAGATAACTGCTTGGCGAGGGTTTCTATTAACTTCTTTCCATATATAGCACGGACATTACCTTTCTGCTCTTCCTCTATAATTTCCCGGCCAATTTGCCAATACGCGATAACCATTTCCGTATTAATAGCCCGAGCAACATTTCCGCGCGCTTCCTCAATGATTTTTCTAATTCGATCATATATCCCTGAATGCATATCTGTTTTTTTATTCAGACTATTCGACTTTAACTTATCAGATTTCATATGCTTTTGACAAATTATACCATCAATTTCTTAATTTTTAACGCAATAAAATTTCTTTCTCAGGGAGATATAGTGTGCCACGGGGTGGGGTAAAAAGAGGTGTTTTTTTGATGAGATATTACATTCAAGTTTTTGATCGGAAATTGTGCCCGAAATTGTGCCCGCCGCTATCCAAATCCCTCCAATTTATGCCAACTCCTGCCAACATGCAAGTTTTTCAAAAAAGCCTTATCTGGTAAATAGATGCTTTGTTTTCAGGCACTTACACGATTTTCAATTTTAGCCGGACAAAGTCTTTTAAGTCCACTGCGTCTACCAGTTCCGCCACCCCGGCAACCAACTATCAATTTTTCAATTTTTTAAATCAATTCAGATATTATAACACTAATGAAAAATTTTTTCTAATGTTTTTTATTTCATTTTATTTCCGATTTTCAGCTTTTCACTCTTGCCCGAAATCATGTCCTTATTAACAATCCTGCTTGTCTAAATTCCCTTTTTACCGTTCTATAAATATCCTCAAATTCGGGAAGCAGCGACATTTGGGAAAAAAGCCTGGTTTCCCAAAGTTTTTTTAAGCGTTGTTCTTTCAAAGGAAATTCTTTCAACACACCAGCCAGTTTTTCACCGCGGAATTCTATTTTTTGTTCCACGGCTCCGGTTAATTCTAAAAGACTGATATGTTTATTGTGAATCAAATACCATATGTCATAGAGGTCACGAGGTTCATTCCGTGCCCTATCCAAAAGAGCAATCACTTTCTCCGAAGATATCTCTTGAAGAGAATAAACACTGATGATTGCATTATCCGGAATATCCTGGTATTCATCATAACCCTGGAGAACTTTTTTATGCATGATCGGAAAAACTATTTTCTCTTGTAATGTAATGTCTATTTTGACCCCTTTATTTGAAGCAGCCGGCAGAGGGCCTTCATATCCAATAAAAAAGGTATAGGTATTTGCATGGTTATGCCGATCCTGCCGTGAAAAATAAAATTTTATCCCGGATGTTTTATAAATGTAATCGTAGACAATTTCCAGTTGTTTTAGAATATCTTCCAAAGAAATTTCTTTTGCTAAAGTAAAATCCATGTCTTCTGAAAAACGATAGTCAAAAAAATAACATTTTTTGATAGCCGTCCCGCCTTTAAATAGAAGAATATCCTTCAAAGGAGTTTTGGATAATCCCGCCAAAAACCAGGAAAGGCAATAATCCCGTTCAAGGATTATCTCTGGAATACGCCGTCCGCCTTTCCGGGCAAGACGGTTTGAAAGTAATGAAAGATTTCGTTGTGGTATCACTTTATGTCCTTATTACAGATAAAAGTTCTTCAGGGTTCACATTAAGATGCAATTTCCACTTTCTTAAATATTTTCCTTCCCCTGGCAAAACTGGATCTAACCGTACATAAGTTTCTGTAAGATGCTTAAAAAGAATTCCCATGTTTTCTTGACTCCCAATATTGTAAAGTTCCAATAAATATCCGAGCCTGCGAATAACAGAACCCACATTCATTTCCACAGCATATTCAATAAGCCGGTTTATATCCATATCTTTATGTCCTATCCATAGGCCCTTGGCTACTTCTGTTAATCCACCGCAATATTCCGGTTGTCTAAGACAATCAATAATTGTCCGTTCAGGATTGCTGAGTCTTACCTTTTCTTGCTTTGTCGCCCAATGGTCAGTCAATCCGAAAAAAAGTTTTTTCTTGCTTCGTATAAAACGAAACTCTATACCGTGTGTTTTAATGGGTCTTCGCGATTTTAAGACTGTAACATAAACAACTAATTGCGGCTGGGTAACCATATTGTGAATCTCCATTGCTGTCCCGTGAGAGAGGTAATAATCTTTTCCATTCACAATTTCACGCGCAACAATTAACGGATTCCCCGTATATTCAGATTCTTTTCCAAGCTCAAGCGGTATCAGTATAAAAAGTCCTGCTTTTAATCGTGTAACAATTCCTCTGTTAATAAGTTTACGAACAAAATTCCGCGATGCAAATTCATCTAAATGAAGAATTTTTTGTACATCCTTTAAATGAAATATGCGCTTGTTCTGATCGTATAGGGTAGTAACTAAATGAGAAGAACGAGGGCCCATTGTTTTAGATTTAGTATATTTTTTTTGCATTTTATATCCTTTATGAACAAATATTACAATACTGGTAAAATTTTGTCAATTAAATTATTATATTGTTATTGCATTTAGTGTCCTACCAGGACACATTACGCATTTATGATATGATAGCAAAAGTAAAGCTATGTTTTTATTTTCCATAAAGTAACTCAATAATATTGTTATCTGGTAATAAGTTGCATTAATTATTCTAAATATATTTTTGAAAAATATAGTGTGCCACGGTTTTACTCCACCATTATCCGGACTTCATCCGCGTTATTGAAAGAATCAATCGCGGTAAGCCTGTGCAGTCCTTTTTCAAGCTCCCAATCTGCTTTATAAGGCGGCCGGACTTTTGCATATTCAATACCGTCAACATACCATTTAACATGCTCAGCCGGCTTTCCCACAATTACCTGCAAATCAATGACCTGGCTGAAAAAATCCTTATCGATCACATATCTGTCTCCGTCCAGCGGGTAGGTTATCCTGATGTGGCCTTCCGGCCCGTTAAAAACGTTATACCTTGAGATATCAGCACCATTCCCGATAGAGTGGTGAGAGTTTTCTACAATAATCCACTCTTTTTCAATGGTTTCGTCTCCAAAAACCTCCCCCTCCTTGACATTAATTGCCGGCTTATCCACCGGCTTCACCGGTTCTTTTTGAAAAACCCTGTCAAGGTCTTCTTCAAAACCAGCGAGTTTATTATTTCCCACTGTGCCTTTCCTGTTTTTTTCATAAAGCCATGCCGCGTAATTTACGGGCAGGTATCTTGACTCATTATTTTTTAAATGGAAAATACACGGCGTTTCCGGCACATTTTTTTCAATAAACAACTCTTCTTTCAAATGGGAACAATCAGCGGTCGGCGGCATGCCGGAAAAAGAACATACCTTAACCGATACGAGGCCGGCCGGCACCTGGAATTCCCCGGGATTTGCCTTGTTATATATATAAACCAGCACGTCATAAAGAACAGGGACCGCGCCGTCTTCCCCGTTTAAATTATAGGTGGGCCTGCCTTCAAAATTACCTGTCCAGACTCCAAAGGTATATTCAGGAGTGTAAGCGATGACCCAGGCATCCCGGTAATTGGTGCTCGTTCCGGTCTTTAAAGCGGCCTTAAAAGGAAACTGCAATTTTTTATTGCTGAAGGTAAGCATCTTTGCCGAGTAATCCGAAAGAAAATCCGTAATGATATAGGACGCCTGCGGAGAAAAAACAAACCGGGGAGCCTCTTCTTCTTCATTTAAAATAAATTTCAGCGGCCTGTAAATACCACCGCTGGCAAGCATGGCATAAGCCGCAGCCAGCTGTTGAAGAGTTATCTCCGGGTTCCCGATTGCCATTCCCAATCCGAAATATTCCGGGCCCTTATCCGGGTAGTTTATTAAATTCATTTTTTTAAGGGTATTATAAAATTCTTCATACCCCACCTGTTCAATCAAATTAATGGTCGAAAGATTTAATGAACTTGCAAGGGCCGTCCGCATAGTGACAGGGCCGTATTCTTTCCGGTCATAATTCCTTGGCATATAATCACCGGACGGGGCCTTGAATATTTTCTCGATATCAGACAATATAAGGGACGGGCTGTATCCGGAATCAAGGGCCAGCGCGTAAAGAAACGGTTTTAATGTTGACCCGGGTGATCTTAACGCGTTCGTCCCGTTATTAAACCCTTTCGCTTTTTCGCTGTATTCAAATGACCCGGCCATTGAAAGGACCTCCATAGTTGAATTCCTGACCATAATAAACGCGGATTGATTGGCGCCTTTCGCGTTTAAACGGTCCCTGTGCGATTTTATTATTTTTTCTATGTTCTTTTGGATGCCTGAATCAAGCGTTGTAACGATATCGCCTGTCAGTCCGCTATATTTTTTTGAGACAAAATCCACAAAGTGCGGACCTTCCATCGGGAACCTTTTCATTTTAAAAGATATTCCGCTGTTTTTAGCATCGTTAAATTCTTTTTCACTGATATACCCAAGCTCGGACATTCTTCTTAATACCCAGTTTTTTCTATCTTCAAGCCTTCCGGAATAATTCCCGTAATAATCAAGGCTGCCCGGCACTTTAGGCAGAGACGCGAGCAGCGCGCATTCCAATACATTAAGTTCGCTGCATTTTTTTTCAAAATAAACCTCCGAGGCGATTTTCACCCCCCGCAAATTATTGCCGAGCGGCACCCTGTTTAAATATTGTTCCATAATTTTTTCTTTTCCAAGTTCCATTTCAAGCTTTACACTTTCGACAACTTCGACAAATTTGTTCAAAAAAGTCCTTCTACGTTTCTTGATAAGTTTCACTACCTGCTGGGTAATGGTGGACGCGCCTGATACAATCCTTCCCGCGGCCAGATTGTCCTTTACCGCCCGGGCAATTGAACTCAAACAAAACCCGTAATGGCTGTAAAAATTTTCATCCTCGGCCGCGATAAAGGCGTTTTTTAAAAGCACTGGAACTTCACCGGAGGGGACCCACAAATGCCTTTCCCCGTTTTTATCAACAAAAAAACGGAGCGTTCTTTCTTCCCTGTCTTTAATAATTAAATTAGAAGGATATAAAAGGTCTTCAGGGGAAATATAGTTTATTCTGTATAACATAAAAGTGAAAAGCAACAAAATTATCAACAGGGCCTGGCATATAATTCTTTTTTTAAAAAAGAAAAATTTTTTAAACATTTACTTTCCTTCGATAATAATTTTATCCAGCGGAGTATAAGCGACTATTTCCGGAGAATACATCAATTCAACCTTTGAGGAAGGAACAATAAACTCTCCCGCGCAAACCGCCCTGGCATAATAACTGTATTCATAGGGGCCCTGCCATATATCGTTTTTAAATACAAGCACCCGGTCATTCCTTATTTCAAAATAATTGGGGACAAAATTATAAAAACCGCCCGGATTCCAGTAATACCAGTAATACTCTTCTTTATTATAATTTGACCCGGCCGGCACCGGTTCCTCTGTTTTTATGGCGCTGTTTATCGCCACAAATCCGGCAGGAAAAGGGTCATCAATGGCAATGTATTGATAATGGCCCCCGGCCTCTATTTTAATTTTTACCTTGACTATATCCCCTACCCTGATTTTATTTTTACCGCTTGTGCTTTCGATATCCTTTGAAATTCTAAAACCGTTCGAATAACCTTTTTCGCCGTAATCCACTCTTGGAAAATTTATTTCCACTTTATACATTAATGATTCCCTGGAATCGGAAAATAATGTAAAAGAAGGATTGTCCATAAAATCCCGCGGGTCAAGCTCCAGGGAATAGTTTTTTAGAGGGTCAAATTGGAATTTCCATTCTTTGCCTTGAGGATTTTTAACACCGAAATTTACAAGCCCGCTGGCAAAATTCAGGCCCTTGAAATACTCTCCCAGGGCCGCCAAAGCCCATCCCGTGTCAGTGGTGGTCCTCCATATTCCCTGCTTATCAATATTACCTATCAATTCCAATGCCAGATAATTTTTGATTTCATTGTCTGAAACAATATTAACACACGCTATTAACGCCAAAGCCCTGCCTATATGCCTGCTGTAATAATGCCCGTAATATTCAGAATAACCCGCGGGGGAATTTAAAACATCCAGCAATTCATTTTGCAGTGTTTCCTTCGGCACAAAACTGGAAGCGCCCGCGGCAGCGATCAAAATAATCCGGTTTTCTTTAGGCTCTCTTTCCTTATCTTTTGAAACAGTTTCAAAAGTATTTTTATCCAGCCTGCCGTTTAAGGCAAGAAGATACGAAGCAAGGATTTTAAACGAACTGTCGCTGTTTGTCCCGTTTATTTCGCTCCTTAGATAATTTAATGATTTATCAAACAATGAAGAAGGGACATCAAATCCTCCAAGCCTGGCCCTGGTTAAAGCGTTCACCGCATAAATTGAACCCCATGGACTCGGCCTCCTATCGCCCGGCCAGTATCCAAAACCTCCTGAATCAGTCTGCATACTGAGAATCCTCTCAACACCCGCCTTTAAAAATTTATCTGTCTCTTCTGCGGAAATATCCGGGACAAGGCCCTGTAATATCAGGTTCCTGAGCGCCGCCAGGGGGAAAACCCCGGAACTGGTCTGTTCAATACATCCATAGGGATATCTTAAAAGATATTTTAACCCGGGTGAGAGCTTGAAAAAAGGCGATCCTGAAACAGTCAAAACGCATTTAATTTCATCCTCGTTTAAATCCCGCCACTTTATTGATTCGGTCCCTTCAGGAAATGTATAAATAATTTCCTTCGAACCGGAAAAATTCCCGAATAAAACGTCTTTCCCGCGTATATACCCTGAATTTACAGGGACCTTAACCTCAACTGCATCTGATTTTCCGTCAAAACTGCCGCTAAAAGTTACGGTAGAAAATCCTGCTTTTTCCGCCTTTCCTTTTACGGGAATAAGGCTCCTGTCATATGAGTTCAAAGGATAATTGCTCTTTTCATCCGCGGCTGACAACGCGAGGTTCCCATCCGGCCTTAAATCTATATTGACGGTCCCGCTGCCTTCGGTTTTATTAAAAGCCGACAATAGAAACAAAAAAGTATCGCCTTTTGTCAAAAATCTCGGGAGCCCCGGTTCAAGGTAGAAATCCCTGGTAACCAATAATTTTCTTTCAACCGATTCAAACCGGCTTCCCTTATCGCAGGCAACAACATAAACACGGTATGAAGTTATAGTGTCCGGGCATTTAAAACGTATTGACGCATTGCCGTTTTCATCAGTTAAAACAGCCGGGTTAAAATAGGCAACCGGCCTGAAATCTTTCCTCATTATGGGAGTTGACACTTCTATCCCTTCGTCCCCGCCGCCGCCCCCGGTCAACGGCAAATTAGACAATTCCGAAAACGGAGTCTGCCCTAAAAGAAACGGAGTGAAATCATAGGTAAAAACAGAAAGGGGATAAACAAAACGGATTAAATCATTCAGGCGGGGCGTTCCATACCTGGTTAAGGCGAGGACACTTTCATCAACAACACCAACAGCCAATTCACTTACAAAACCTTTATTTTTTTCATCCAGAACCTTAATATTAAGTTCTACTTCACTCCCGGGCAGGGCTTTAAGTTCCCTGTCTTTCTCATTAATGGCAACCTTTATTTTATTATATTGTTTTTTTACTTCGACATTAACATACCCGAAAGCCACAGACGGCATTTCCTCATCGTATTGATAGCTGTAGTTTGGAAAATCACCCCTCGGGACCATTCCCGTCAATGAAATATAAACGTTTGGATAATAATCTTCTTTTACCGGCACCTTAATCTCGGGTGAACCAGGCGATACCTGGACAAGTTTATAATCTAAAATATCCCCGCGTTCAACCGTCATTAAGTAAGTTGACAATTTCTTTTTAGAATTCACCATTATTTTTATATCTTCATTTTCCGTGTAATATTTTTTTTCAGGTATTAAATTTACCTTTTCATATACCGCATTCCGGGATGTTTCCTCTTCCGAATAATCATAGTAATAATATCCTTCAACTTCATAAATTGTGCTCGAAGTATAAATTTTGCCGTCATTTTCATAACTAAAACTCAAAAGATATTTCCCGCCCCAGTTAAAATCAAAATCAAAAATCGCCTCGCCGTCCGCGATATTGATAAAACTGGAATATTCCCTGTCCCATACAATCTTGCTTACCCAATAAGTGTTGCCGGACTCATTTCTTTTTCTTATATATCTATGATTTTCTCTCAGGACATCAACTTTTAATCCGGCTTTTTTGATTCTTTTGCCCTTCCCGTCAATAAGAATCGTTTTTAATATTTGTCCGTCTTTAGATTTTATTCTGCCCGGGTGTTCACTTATGCCGATAAGGTATTCCGGGCTTATCTGGTAGACAGATGTATTTGTGGAAACCTTGGCGTCAAAATCCAAGACCGCGGCGTTTATTTCAACGCCTGCCATCCCGGACAACACTTCTTTCGATAAAGGTATTTTTAATGTAATCTCGCCTTTTTCATTTAAAATAGATTCCCCGGTCTCAAGGAGTTCATCGTTTATTCCCGTATACCCGAAAGTAAAATCCGGATAATCGTCCCTGTTAAAATTTGTTTTCACCAAATTAACTTTCCATCTTACCTGCCCGTTTTTCACCGGCCCGCCCGCGTAATATTTACCCATAATCACGCATTCGAGATATTCCTGCGTCTTTTCCATATTTACAAACCGCTTGTCTTTTTCGCTCTTTTTCACATAAGAAACATCAACAAAATGCCTCGGGGGTTTAAATTCCTGCACTTCAAAAGTCCTCACGGCAACAAGAGTTTTATCCTGGGAATACAGGTTTATCGTATATGTGCCAAGCGGGAAAAAAGATTTTAAAAAGATTTCGTCCTTTAATGTTCCAAATTCATTAATATCAAAATCCCTGCTGAATATTTCTTCTCCTTTTGAACTCAAAATCTGCACCCTGAACTTCGCCTCCCCTGGAACAAACACCTCTCCTTCCTTGTATTCACGGATTGTCCCTTTAAAATACACGGTTTCCCCGGGCTGGTACATCCCTCTTTCCGTGAAAACATGTCCCTTGTAAAATTTCTTGTTTCCCAGATCCGTAAACCTGCGGTGGTCAAACCCCTCAATTTTTAAATTTTTATTACGGTCAATCTGAAGATAGGAATAATCATCCCCGCCTTTAACTAATATCATGTCCAATTCTTTTAAATTTAACGGCGCGTTTTCTGATTTTTGGGAGTTTAAAGAAAAAGTCCTGTACAGCTTATTATCATTTTTAATAAAAACCACGCCGTCTTTATCCGTCCTGCCGGCCGCGAAAATGTTCAATTGTTTAGTCGCCAATAAAACTGAAATGTCTTTTAGCGGTTTTCCCGTTCTTAACGAAGTAATCCAGACTAATAATGAATTATCCGATTCTTTATATGTAATCCCGATATCGCTTATGCTAAGAAGATTTAATTGTGTCTGGGCAGGCAGAGTCTTATTGTTATTATTTAATCTCACTAATTCAACACTGCCCTTTTCCTTCCCATCCCTGAATTCCAGCGGGATTGAAAAATCATGTTCAACATTTCTCGGCTTGTTGTTGAAAAATAATTTTGAAGTATATTTTGTTTCATCAAGAAAATCAGCAAATATCTTATCCTCATCACTTTTCAGGGATGATTTTATTCCGGCTGACTGCTTATCTAAATTCGCCGACAATTTCTCATATTTAAGCTGGTCCTTTAAATTGATTACCGTTGGTATCAATATAGGCGGTATTTTTAATCCTTCATATAATATTTCATTCACATTCATTATTTTTACATTCAACATCTGCCGGCTGTCCCTTTCAATTATACTCCCGGCATCGGAATACTTTATTGAAGGCAGGTAATCAGGGATAATAAATGAATTTGTCCCCTCAACATATTTCCTCCCGTCAGTGCTTTTAAAATTTTCACCCACCAGGACCTTGTAATTCTGCCCCTGTATAAAATCACCGTGGACATCCACGGAATTATTACTATCTATATTCGTGTGGGCTATCATAGTGTGAGGAAAAAACTTTATAGAATTTCTAATAAAATTCGCCATCTCGTTATTATAGCGATACCTGTTGTATCCGGGGATGTTCGCGAAAGGGGCAGAAAAATTTATACTTATCCAGTGCCTTTTTCCTTCACTAAAGGTTTCTATTTTTGAAATAGTAAAAATGTCCTTAACCTGGAAGTTTACAGCAAAATCCTTTTTTAGTTGAAAGTTGTTGCCTGCATCCCTTAATCCTTCTTTTACAGTTATTTTATAACTGCCTTCGTGGCGGTCTCCAACCGGAAGGATTACAATATTTTTTCTGGGGCTATTGTCGTTTTCAATAAATTCAAATCCCTGCCTGTATTTTAATGGAATACCGTCGACCTCTATTTTAATAAATTCGGCGGCCTCCGGTGCAGTAACCGCTTCGCTGAAATCCAGATGCAATTTCCAATTAAGCGCCTGGATTTCACTGGAAGACTCAAATTTGCCTGAAACAAATAATTCTTTTTCAGGCGCTTTGTTCAACAGATCCAAAACACCCGCATTAATTATTTCAGCATTAATCGATACTAACAACAGTGTCACGATAGTTAATAATACATTTTTACTTTTTATACTATCTCCTTTCAAAAGGAATAATATTAATAAAATTGTATTATAACACTATTAATATAAATCATTAATTTTTTTTATTAACTGTGTGATTATTTTGCCTGTAGCAAAATCCGATGTGTCGATAGTTAAATCAGCCTGTTTGTAACAGGGCGCGCGTTTTTTCAAGATGGACTTTATTTCCTTAAGCGGTTCAGGCTTGTTTAAGAGCGGGCGGGTTCCTTTCTGTTGTTTTATTCTTTCTAAAATAATTTCGGGGCTTGTTTTTAGACATATTATAATCCCTTTTTTCTTAAGACGCTCCATATTTTCGGGTAAAAGGACAGCACCCCCTCCTGTTGAAATAACAATGTTGTTTTTCTTTGAAGCTTTTTTAATAATATTTTTTTCAACATTTCGAAAATATTCTTCGCCTTTTTCTTTAAATATTTTTGAAATCCTTTTCCCTTCGTTCTTTTCAATTAAAAAATCAGTATCAATAAATTCCATGTTTAATTTTTTGGCCAAAATTTTCCCCAGTATAGTTTTCCCCGTAGCCATAAAACCGATTAAAACAATATTCATTACGTTTTTAACCTCATTTTTCCTTTTTGAATTTTTCTAAAAACATTTCATCTTCTTTTGACCAGTTAACTAATTCCCTTTCGTAATCGGTCACTCCCAGATCTTTTATTTTCTCAATCCTTTCTATTTCCGCTAAATTATCCTTAAATTTTCCGGGATCATTTGCCTTCAAGTAAATATATGCCAGGTAAATCCTCGCCCCTAAAAAATTCGGTTCCAGTTCTACGCTTTTTAAAAAATATCTCTCGGCTTCGTTTAATTTTAAACTGGAAAGATAGAATTTGGCAAGATAAAACGGATAAAAAGCGTTATGCGGGTCATATACAAAACATTTTTCCATGACAGCCGACGCCAGATATAAATTAATTTCTCCCTGCATATTATTGTAATAAAAAGAGGCCAGTTTGGAATAAAAAACCGCGTTGTCTTTCTCAAAATATATAGCATGATGATAGAATTTCTCAGCCTCTTTTAATTTTTCTTTTTTTGGCTTATCATTATCCAAAAGCAAAGCTTCCGCAAGGTAGGAATAGACGGGAGCGATACCGGGTGTCCATTTAACTGCCTTTTTAAAATGCCTGACAGCTGAATTTACATCTTTTCTGTTAAGATAAAAAAATCCGGCCTTTGTTTCAAAATATGAAAAAACCGGGGTGGAAACAAAAAATATAAAAATTACGACCGTTATAAAAGACAAATACGATAGATATGAACTTGGCAGGACTATTTCCGCTTTCTTTTTGCAGGTCAGGCTCTCATGCGCCGCCAATAAAAAAACAAACAGGACGGCAATTCCAGGGTGGTGAAAATTGTAATCAAAGAAACCTTGTAATATAATCAAACCGGCCGCCGTATAAATGTTAAATATAAAATTATTATTTTTTTCTTTTATTAAAAAAATAAATTTTACCAAAAATACAAATCCGGTAATAATCCCGGTAAATCCAAGTTCCGCGCCAAGCTCGAGAAATTCATTATGGGCGTATTGGGCAAACCTTCCATACTGGCTCACGGCCCCCTCGACGGGCAGGCGGAACAACAGGTAGCTGTTTTTATAATTGCCGAGGCCGACTCCGTCCCAAAAGTTTTCTTTTATCATC
The DNA here is from genome assembly GCA_040754625.1 of bacterium. Lineage (NCBI taxonomy): Bacteria > bacterium. Next base: position 14,390 of record JBFMCF010000054.1, read on the forward strand.
CGGACACTGCTTTTCCATATTGAGATCCGGTAATATGAAAGAACATCCCTGTTCCCGGTGTCCAAAAACCTTTTCATATTTGGTGTGAAAAATACCGCTATAAGAAAAATCCCGGCTATAATAAAAAACCATTTCGAAAAACCAAACTTTTCATGAATCCAGATCAACATGACAAAAAAAAGCAGGAGCAAACCTGTCCGGGACTGTGAATATATTAAACTAAAAATAATAAAGGCTGATAAAAGTAAATAATAAAATACCCTGATATTTTTTTTATCTCTTGCTCCTTTTGAGATTTTACCGGGTATAAATACCAGCAAAGGCACAAGAAAACCCATAAGGAAATTGGGGCTTGCAAATGTGCCGGTCAGCCGCATTTCCCCGAGATAAAATCTTTTCCCGACGGCAAATATTGATTCGGCAAGGGCAAAAAAAAGAAAAATATCGACAAGTCCATCCGCCTCATTATCGGTTTCTATAAAAATCACAAGAAGGTAATAAAGAACAATTATACTGATTATTTTAATCCACTCTTCGCGCGCGAAAAATGAATTAAAATTTCCCAAATAATTTAATGTCGAAAAGACAAAAAGAAAAAAGACAGGCAGATCAAAGTTTGTTCTTTTAAAAATCACTTTTTTTTGGTAAAAAGAACATAAAAGGAAAATACCAAGAAGCAGAAATATCAGGATTTCAAGAGATTTAATGGAAACAATGCCCGCGCTTGAACTGAAAAATACAGAAAGAAAAAAAAGAATAATAAATAAGGTATGGTTAAACCGCCTCACGACCTTTTCACATAATTCTTATAATAAGAAAAACCTGCTTTTATTTCATCCATCGAATCCCCTCCAAATTTTTCCAGAAAGGTGTCAGCTATAATCATGGCAATCATTGCCTCTCCTATGACCGATGCCGCATATACCGCGCACACATCGGACCTTTCATAGCCTGCTTCCACCATTTTTTTCGTGGACATGTCAACTGAAGAAAGCGGTGTTTTTAACGTGGGTATCGGTTTCATTGAGGCCCTGATAATTATTGGTTCACCATTAGTCATTCCGCCTTCCAACCCTCCCGCGTTATTTGTTTTTCTGTAATATTCACCCCTGCCCGCCCTGCCCCTGTAAAAAATCTCATCATGCACATCTGAACCAAGCCTCCTGCCGGCTTCAAATCCCAAACCTATCTCCACCCCTTTTATAGCGGGAATGCTCATTAGTGCCTGGGCCAATTTCCCGTCCAATCTCCTGTCCCAGTGGACATAACTTCCTAAACCGACCGGTGCGTTAAGGACCTGGATTTCAAAAATCCCGCCCAAACTATTGCCTTCTTTTACAGCTTTGTCAATTTTTGATTTTATTTTTTTCTCAGAATTCAAGGCTTGAGATTTTATTCCGCCGATTTCTACCACATCCGATTTTATTTCAATGCCGAATTCTCTAAGAAAAAGTTTACAAACCGCGCCGGCCGCCACCCGCATCGTTGTTTCTCTTGCGCTTGAACGTTCAAGAACATTACGGATATCATCATGATGGTATTTAATGGCCCCTGCGAAATCAGCATGCCCCGGGCGGGGTCTTGTGATTTTTTTATAAGCCACGGGATGGTCCATTGACACAGACATAATCTCTTCCCAGTTCTGCCAGTCCAGATTAGGGACGACAAGGACAACGGGATTTCCCAATGTTCTTCCAAAACGGACACCGGCGGTTATGTCAACTTTGTCTTTTTCTATTCTCATCCGCGGACCGCGGCCGTAGCCTGCCTGCCGCCGGGACAATTCTCCGTTAATAAAATCAACGTCTATTTTTAAACCAGCCGGCAATCCCTCTATTACAGCGGTCAAATTCCTGCCGTGTGATTCACCCGCAGTTAAAAATCTAATCATACATATCCTTATTTTCTTTTGCCTCTTGTTTTGCTTTCCTTTTCCATTTTTTCTTTTTCCAATTCTTCCGGGCTTTTTTCTAAATCGATGGATTCCATTCTTTTTAATCCAAGAAAAGCGTCTTGTTTCATCTCTTCGTCCGTAATTATATGAGGCGTGACAAAAATAAGAAGTTCATTGTTGCTGTTCGAATCGGCCTTATTTTTAAAGAAAAACCCTACAAACGGTATATTGCTCAAAAACGGGACTTTGTTTTCCGTTTGTGAAATATCTTTTCTTATCAACCCGCCAATAACGGCTGTTTGTGAATCTTTAACCATCACCATGGTCTGCGCTTCAGTAGTATTTATTTCAATTTCGCCCTTTGACACAGGCTGAGGTTCAATAAAACTTACCTCCGGTTTTATCTGCATCGAGATATGATTATCCGCTGTAATATGCGGTTTCACTTCTAATTTTATTCCTACAGGGATCAGTCTTGTCACCGGGCGGCCGTCTTCATCAAGCAGTCTGATAGGCACTTTTTTACCGATAGTAATAACAGCGTTTTCATTATCCAATGTACAAACCTTAGGACTTGCCAGTAATTCTGTTGTCCCCCGGTCAAGCATGGCGTGAAGCGCGGCGTTAAGTGAAAAATTATCAATTACCGTTCCAACTGTAATATTGCTTGTCCCGGACAACGCGGGAAGCATTCCGACATCAATACTGGCCCTGCCGCCCGGATTAACGGTTTTTATTCCACCGCTTGAGCCGTCAGGAACACCCCAATTTATTCCAAGCCTCTTTGTATCATCGCTCTTTATTTGAATCAGTTTGCTTTCGATAATAACCTGCGGGGTCCTTTTATCAAGGACCGCAACCATATCTTCAATCTTCTTGATATTTTCCTGTATATCGCTGATAACCATTGAATTTGTTCTTTTATCCGTCATTATGTTCCCGCGTTCACTAAGAAGTTTTTGAAGTGTATTTTTCATCTCTTCAACAGACGCGTAACTGACAAAGATGGTTTTAGTGTTTAAAGGTATCATTGGTTTTGCGGCCTCTTCAGCCTTGAGTTTGGCAAGTTCTTCTTCAACACGCGCTTTCTGGTCGGCCTTTATTTTGGCAACTGATGCCACCCGTATAATATTCCCCGTCTTTTCATATGTAAAACCGTTTATTTCAAGAATCGTTTTTAAAGCCTGTTCCCATGGGACCTTTGAGAGACGCAGCGTGACCTTTCCCTGCACTTCGCTGCCCGCAACAATATTAAGCCCGCTTTTATATGAAAACATTCTCAAAACATTATTAATATCGACATCACGAAAGTCCATCGATATCAGGCCCTGGTCTTCTGTTCCCGATTCATCATTTGTTTTTTGCGCCAGGGGTTCTTCTTTGTCCTGCGGGACATTATCCGATAAAATATCAGATTCGCCTTTTTCCAGAATAATGGCAAAACCTGTATCATTTTTTTCAATTTTATAAGGAAACATCGCCTGCAATTCAAAAACCAGCCTGACTATTTTTACGGGAGCTGCCTGGTATTGGCTTGATCTGATAATTTTGATAAAAGGATTATTGATATACTGGTTGGCATTTTTTAAATTAGAAACAGAATCTAAAATATCAAATATAAGAAATTTTTTATCTTTCAATTCCAATAATTTATAATCAGCTCCCCTGTCCAATTTTATATCAACCTTGCAGGAATTGCTGAAGGTTGCGATATCTATGCTATTGACCTGGATATCCTTCTCTTCAGCCCGGTTATTTCCAAAATAAATCAAAAGAAAAAACAGTAAAAAATAAAGAAATATATTTTTTTTCACTTATCTTCCCCCCTCTCAAATTAATGGGTTATTTTTCCGCTTTCATTTCGATTTGCCTGTTCAATATATTATTGCCTTTCATCATCGTCAGGTTTACGGAATTTTTATCAATATCTTCTATTCTTATTTTTTTATCTTTTCCGATATAATCATTTTTCTGGTAAATAGTATCATCTCCTCCAAAAAGCACAAGGTAGCCTTCTCCATCCCCCAGGATTGCCGCAATTTCAATTTTACCCCATTCTTCATTAAAGATATTAGCTCCCAATTCCGCCATTTTTTTCTCTTCTTCTTCCTTCCTTTTCTTTTCCTCCAATTCCGCTTTCATTTTTTCTCTTTCCAGCATAAGCGAATAAAAAGGGTCTTTTCTGTTCTCGTAAGGATATATAAAGCCCGACGGTTCTAAAAGGGAAAAATCTATTTCTTTAGTTACCATAAGCTGTTTTTCAGCAACTTTTACCGCCTCTTCACGGTGTATGTTTTTTCCAGCAATTTTACTCACTGCCTCCCTGACTTTGGAAGCTTCTTTTTTTGTGTCTACTTCCTGCTTTGCACAAGCAGCGAAAATAAAAATAATTAATAAAAAAAATAAATTTTTTCTCATGATATTTTAATTACGGTGCCACCCAGACCTCTATCATATCTTTTTCTTCTGAATAATACAGCCAGCAAACTTTACCTTCCTTATTTGCTCCGGCTTTGGTGCGGACCAAAATTTCAAAAGGCGAATTATCGCCGGCAGTAATAGAAGGTACTTTAAATTCCTGGATCTTGGTATCATAAAATTGCCTCAGGTAATTATTCGGTTCAACTAATTCCTCCTGAAGAACATTTATCGAACTTGCATTATCCAAATCCGACTGGTCCGGGTAATGCCCATATTCTATATAATACATATTTATACCTTTAAGAATTGTATTCAAATTATCTTTAGCGGCCGCTATCCTGGTCTTGTCTTTGGCAGTCATAAAATTCGGGACAGCTATGGACGCCAATATCCCGATAATAAATATAACAAATACGAGCTCAACCAACGTATAGCCTCTCTCTTTTTCCATAAATAACCTCATATTAAACCCTGTTTTTTTATTTCCACATTGAAACAATTCCAGGCCAATCCAATATCAACGTACCTATATCAGTAGTTTTCCCTGATTCAACTATTACATTTGTCCAAAATGGAACTGCTTCAGCGGAGGTAGTATCACTTACCCACCATATTCCGTTAACTTTAAGCTTAAGGTCAAAAGTGGCCGAATTAACATAAACAACAGGAGGCCCTAAATCTTCTGTCCCAAGGTTAATATCGATCTCAAAATTGCCGTCATTGGGATTTATCGGTGCGCGAAGAGACGGGCCTTTATAGCCGGATTTCCCTTCAATAACAACCTCCGTGTCAGTATTATTGCTCCCGGGGGGGGCATAACCCGGCCGCAATATTTTCCCTTTAAGTGTTCCATTGGCCCCGTAATTACTCCCGGCACAGCCAATTAATGATACGCAGATGAATATTAAAAATATTTTTTTCACCCCGCCCTTCCTTTCTTATCATAACTCTTTAGTTTTAACAAAAAACTAATTAGTTTCTCCCGCTCTTCTTTAACAATTCTTAGGAAGAGCGGGGTTCATGTTTTACTCCCTGCCCGCCTATGGTGGGCCTGTCCGCCTAAGAGGACTTACGCTATTTTACAACAGCAGAAACATTCTCCAGGTAAATATAACTTTTAGCTATCATTTCAGCCTTTATCGTAATATGCTCATCTTTTTCATTTATATTGGATATTTTTATACTTGATACATTTATTAACCTTGGCAAACCCGCCAGTTTATTCAAAAAAAGCCCTACATTATGGAACCCGCCTTTAACATTTAACGTAATCGGGACTTCCCCGTAAAATTCTTTTGTTATAATCGACTGGGGTTTAAAAAATAGAAAGTCTATGTTTGATTCCCTCCCTTTGGCATCAATACTTTTCAGCAAATCGGGTATTTCCTTTTCCTTGGGAAGCTGCATTTTAACACTGGTTAGTTTCTCTTCGAGATCTTTTATTTCGTTTTTCAGCCGTTCCTGGTTTTTTGCCTGGATAGACGCTTTTCTCAATTGAATTTCCTTATTGCTCCTGTCTTCTATTAACTTATCAAATTCTTTTTCTTTCGGCAAATACAACAAATAAACATATCCCCCGATTAAAATTAAAATTGCCAGTGTATACAAGCCATATCTTTGTTTTTTGCCGATTTTAGCCATAGTTACATTTCCTGCTTTAAGATCAATATTATCTGAAATTTAACAGTATCTTCCTCGCTTTGAACAACCTTCTGCGCGTAATCCAGCTCCACTCTTTGAATAAAAGCTGATGTTTCCAGTGCCAGCATAAATTTCGCGAGTAAAAGATTTGTAAAAGAAAAACCGTTGATAGTAATGGTCCTCCCGTCATTCTGCGTAAAATTCGTAAGCCAGACTCCATTGGGCAATTTTCTTGTCAAATCATCAAAAAACCTGGGCCATATATTACGGTCAACCACTATCTTCTTTATAACATTCATCCGCTGGAGCAACAAGGATTTGTCTTTCTCCAGTTTGTCGACATTTCTTGCAACTTCACTTAATTTTTCCAGTTCTTTTTCCAAAACACCGATTGAATTTTTTATTTCTCCTATTTTACGGCTTTCATACGCGGAAACCAGTCCTCCAAGGACCGCAATTAAAGCAACAACACAAATTAACAATGTTATTTCCTGTTGAAACGGCCCGAACAATTTTTTTTCCGGCGGCAATAAATTAATTTTTATCATTATATGCTTCCTCTGCTGCTATTTGCCATCACCTCAGCGCCAATCCAATGCTTACTCCTAAAACAGGCGATAATTCTCTTAATTTTGCCATGTCGAATTTAGTTTCATCAATCTTTATATTGGCCAGCGGGTTTGCAACTTCAACAGACACTTTAAAAATATCAGAAAAATAATCAATTAATCCTTTCATCCGTGCTGTCCCGCCGCTTAAAATTATTTTTTTAATTTCCTTCTCTTCTCCCATCCCGTGGAAATAATCAAAGGATCTCCTGACCTCATTAACCAATTGCTCCATCACATTATTGACGACCTTTTTAATCCTCTCTTCATCACTCGCTACCGCGGCAATTTCTTCTTTTGGCTCTATTTTTTGCGAGTCTGTTTTAGCCCCTTCCAATTCTCCCGCACCACGTATAAATTGTATCCCTTCCGCGACATCAGCCGTTTTTCTCCCTAATATCTGCGAATCAATCTTCATCAGGTTGATTTTCATCTCTTCCGCTTTATTAAAATCAACATTAAACTCTTTTTGTATCGCCCTTGTAAAATGATTGCCGCCCACTGAAATCTCGCGCACGAAATAAGGGCTTGTTTTTTTCATAATATTCAGGTTAGTCAGTTCCCCGCCGATATTCAAGAGACATAACACATCATCGTCCTTTACTCCCGAACTTGTCTCGTAGGAATTAGCGATTGCGAACGAATCCAGGTCAACCAGCACCGGCTTTAAGCTTAACTGGGACAAAATATCCATATAGCTTTTAATTTTGTCCTTCTTTGCCGCAACCAGCAGCACACCCATTTGTTTCAGTTTCTCATTTTTTTCGTCAGGAATAATCTGGAAATCCAGGACAACCTCGTCTATTGAAAAAGGTATATGCTGTTCTGCTTCCCAGTGGATTGAATCCCGCAGTTCTTCCTCAGTCATTAAAGGCATCTTTATCTTTTTTACAATGACTGAACGGCCTGAAAGGCCTACTCTTACCTCTTTTATTTTGATATTACTTTCGGTAATGACCTTCCTGATAGCTTCTACAATAGAATTGGCATCAACAATTACACCGTCTGATATGGCTTCCGGGGGGAAAGGCGCTGAACCGAAGCTGATTAACTCAATTTCATTTTTCTTTTTTTGAAGTTCAACCATTTTGACCGCATCGGTCCCGATATCTAAACCGATAGTAATATTTTTTTTGCTGAACATTATTACTCCTGATAAAATTAAGGCCTGATTCTGTTATCGGAAGATAAATGAACAAACTTGAAGAGTTTGTTAATAAGTTGTATCAGGGGTTAATTCTTTCCAGGAATAAGTAGTTAACTGGTCCAACCCCACTCCCGGGATAACTAACTCAAGCAGGGTCGTGTCAAAGGCAACATTATAAGCGCCGCCGCCGCCGTTAAATACTGCTCCCTTGGCGAATAATGCGCCGTTGCCGATTCCTGAATTTCCGTTTAAGGTAAAATTCCCCTCGGTAAAAAGGACACCGTCTGTTGATTCAGACCTGCCGCTGAGAGTAATATTTCCCGTGGCCGCTATAGTAAAAGGATTACCCACGCCATCAGGGCAATCCACCCCGGGATTAGAATTGGTAGCAGGATTGCCATCCGGGTCCGCGTCATTTCTTACATGTGTAATTATTGCGCTTTGAAGGGTGAAATTACCATTGACTACTATTGTCCCATTCAGATAAACATCCTGATCAATTGTAAGGTCTCCGTTGTAATAAATCAACCCGGCGGGATTCACTGCATCATGGCTGTTCAGATAAGCTATTAACGTATCATAATTACTGATGACCACGCCTGTACTGTATAGATACTCCCCGTTATTGGGATTTACCCCCCCGTTTACAGCCGCGGAGGCATACAAATCAAAATTAAACGAAATAGGCGGGAGTTCGGCGGCACCGGAGGTTATAACTCCATTAACAGTCCCCGCAGCAGTACTTGTGCCATGAGATGAAATATTCCCGTTGATTGTGGCAGACCCGCCGTCCTGGTTTAAATCCCCGTTTGCATATAAATCACCGTTTACCGTAATCCCCCCGTGCAAGGTAAGGTCACCGTCAGAAAATACGGCATGTTCAAAATGGGTATCCGGATCTTCCACAGTTGTCTTTTTCAGGACCAATTCTATCCGCCGCCGCCTGTTCAGATGCTTTCCCTGGGATTCAATAGTGATAAATTTATTTGAACTAATTGTATTTCTTACTCTTACGGAATATACGCCTGAATCAAAAGGGGTGTTGTTTATAACCGTAGAATAATTGCCGGAAGGGTTCGTGGCCCCATAATTTTCATTCTGGGAAAGTTTAAAGGTTGCCTCATGAATACCGGCATTGGCATAATAAAATGCCTTTTCCGTTTTTTCTTCCGTCGAAGAAAGTTGTATTTCATGCTGGGATATATATAAAAAAACAGTGATAAAAATCGCTATCACAGCAAGGAAAAGCATGGCGATAACAAGCGCGATACCTTTCTGGTTAACTGCAGGTTTATTTTCTCCCATTATTACCACCTCCTAAATCAGTCTTTTACTTACAACTTAAAACTTATAACTATTAGAACAGCTTCAGGTTCCTCAATTGCACGCTTGTTTCAACAATAGTATTTTTGGGCCCGTCTAAATCAACAACACTGTCGCTGTTAAAATCAAACCTGTCTGTATCGACCTCAACAGTAATTTTTATCAAAGTAACCCTGGCCAATTCATCAGATGTGTCTATCGCGGTAGAACTCGCGCCGCCTGGATCGGACGCCGCGATTTCAGCCGCGCTCACAACCCCATCCCCGTTAGTATCCAGCGTTAAATCATTCCCAAAATAATCAAAAGCAAGCGCCTTTACATATTCCCCTTTAATATCGTCGCTTACAAGCACATTAAAGGCGTCTTTTATCAGGCGGTGCATTTTTTGATTTTCCACAGGCCCCTCCAGGTAATAAGAAATCCTGTTCCCGTTCGTGTCCCGCACTGTCAAACTGTCGAAATCCGCGGAAAAAGCAGTCGCCTCCCTTATTTCTCTCGCCATCACCTCAACCACAACCCTCGCATTCTGGCTTGAACGGACTTGTTTTCTCCCTGCCTGGAATGCCTTGTTTGCCTGTATAAAAATTGTATAAACACCGGTTATTATTATTATAAAGATAAACATGGCAACTAAAAATTCAACAAGTGTAAAACCTTTTTCTTTATTAATATTCATAATTATTCATGGCCCAAATGTTATAAAAACATTTGAATTCTTAGACGCATTATCATAACCAACAGTCAATTCTTTGCCATTCTGGCCCTTTGTGGCATTAAATATTATTCTGATTATCAACCTGTCGTTTATCGCGCTTGAGCTGATATTTTCCGTCCATGAATAAGCGTGATACGAGCCTACAAAATTCCTGGCATCTTCATCATCAAAGGCGGTCGATCTGTATAAAATACCCGTGGAATAATAATAAAGCTTGGCATAAAATTTGCCCTGGATATTTACATGTTCATTGGAGGCCCAGACAGTAAAAGTCCAGTCGCCGGACGGGTTCACAAATACAGTATCCGACAGCCAATTTCCATAAACATATTCTCCCGATGAGGCGACAACTTTGTCAATTTCCTGGACAAAAGCCTGGTCCGGTGCGGTAGTCGTAAGGTTTTGATAACTGCTGTTAACCGGGGAGTTTTCCACATGGAAAGAATAAGTAGCTGTCGGAGAATTTATTGTAGTAAATGTCCATGCCTGTTCGGCAGACATTGAATTACCGGCTAAATCTTTAACTCCTGTTGTCACAACAGCGGTATATGTTGTCTGGTAGCTTAAATTGCTTGTTGGTGTAAGTGTAAAAGTATAATTCGCGGGATTATAGGTAATACCCGCGGGAATATTTGTCACACCGCCCTGGAGAAGCTTAACATTGTTTGAATTAGTAATGGTAGATTCAATCATTGGCTCGCTGAAAACCCCGCTTACACTTGTGTCCAATGGAACACCGGTTGCGGCGTCAGCCGGTTTAAGATTTGACAAGGCCGGCGGTATAGTATCAGAAGCAATAACCGTAATATGATAAAAATTACCGCTCTGGGCATTTGGTGGAGAGGTAACTAAATTCCCCGCCTTGTCCCACGCGGCAATATAATAATCCACATCATAATTACTGTCACCGCTCCAGTCCCTGATTACCTCCGAGAAAATTACAGCCTGCCAGTTGCCGTTATTAATATTCCCTGAAACCAAAGACATTTTGGCCGTAGTGCTGTATGTGCTATCTACATCCTGGTACCCGATAAAAGGCCCGGTTGTAGTGGAATCTATCCCCATAAAATCCGTCATTTGCGCTGTAATGGTTATACTGGTAGATTCAATGGCTGACGAAACGGGCGTAGTAGTTATGACCGGCGGGGTAGTATCTTTTACGCCAAAATAATAAACGGGACTCGTCCCCGAATTACCCGCGCCGTCCCTCGCTTCAAAGTAATACTCGGCATCCTGCACCAGGCTGAGCGGGTCCCTGTCCAAAACATAAGCCGCGGGCACGGTTCCCGACCACGTTCCGTATGTTAAACTCCCGCCGGCCAATGCAAGTGTTGTAGAACTGTAACTATTGGATTGATACCAGAGCAAAGGGCCGACCACGCTTAAACTATCCGCCATTACTACCTGTATAACCGCGGGATTTCCCGCTTCAACAGGTACAGCGGTAACTACAACCGGCGGGGGAATTACCTGCGGCGGTGTTGTATCAATAACAAACGTTCCGGTACTTGATCCGGGGTTGCCCTGTTCATCAACACCAGACACATTTACGAGCGCGGTCCCATCCGGGGTCGGTCCGTCCGTGGGATCATCCGCATTCCCCTGGGAAATGGTTACAGCGGAAGAATTTTGATATGTAAAATTGTTGATTGCCTCATTATAATCAGCGGCTTCTACCAGGGCAACTGTTATGGCGGATCCCTGGTAAGCTGTCCCGTATGCCGGTATAAAATTTAATATGGGAACACCTCCTAATTTTTCGCTCGCGCTGACATTTATTGTAATAGTCCCCGCGCCCGTAATGCTTGGCGTCACCTGGCAGATAAAAGAGGGGCCTATATTATCACTCCCGGCAAGAAGCCTGGGACCTACATAAGTTTGCAGGGTATGGCTTTGCGCCACCCCTTTCTGGTCGCTCCAGTTAAGGTCAATAATCAATCTTTTATAATCCGTGGTATTTCCAAATGAGTCATAAGCGCCTGTCCCGTCTGCAGGGTCGTCTATCGGTTGAACTTCTATAAACCATGCGACAGGAGTATTTCCCACGTATGTTGTCCCCAGAAGCTCGTTTTCTGTCACATCTCTTGTATTATTTAAATTTGAATCTTTATACCCGGGGCTGCCCGTCCCGATATAGTAAAAATTCATGTCTTCAATCTCTTCTAATTTCTGCCTGGCAAAATTAATGACAGACATTTTGTTTTCCGCTTTTTTAGCGCCAAGAAAACCATAACTTAACAGGGAAATCAACGCCAGTAACCCGACTGAAAGTATTAACATAGCCACGAGAATCTCAACAAGCGTAAATCCCATGTTAGTTTTTAGTTTTAAATCTTTAGTTTTAAGTCTTTTCATCCTAACCACCACCTGTAAATTGTTTCTCCCCAAAAAATGGAAATGACCGATGCCGTTGCAAGATACGGCCCAAAAGGGATCTCATCCCTTCTTTTTTTAATCTTAAAAACAAGCAGGATAATTCCGATAAAACCTCCTATTATAAATGAAAGCAAAACCGTTAAAAAAGCGTTCTTCAACCCGAGAAACACGCCAATCAATCCTGCCAGTTTAATGTCACCTATCCCCATGCCGCCGCGGCTTGCAAAAACAATAAATCCAAAAACCCCAAGGCCTAAAACCATTCCCAGAAACGCATCAAAAAAATTCAGAAAACTTTTATCAATAAAGGCAAACACAAGATTTAAAACTAATCCTGTTATTATCCCCGGAACAGTTATTATGTCTGGGATTAACGTCGTCCGCGCGTCAATAAAACCAATGACCAAAAGCATTGATGTCAAAAATACATACATGAATAATTCTCTGGAGAAACCCCACTTTACATATATATACCAAAAAATAATGCCCGTCAAAAATTCAACTGCCGGATATTGCAGGGAAATCCTTCCCAGGCAATATCGGCATTTCCCTCCCAATAGTAAAAAACTAATTATTGGGACATTATCGAACCATCTTAAATTCTTTTTGCATTCAGGGCAGTGTGAAGCGGGAAAAATTACAGATTCATCCTCTATAAAACGGCAGATACAAACATTCAAGAAACTTCCTATACATAATCCAAAGATAAATATTATTAATGACATGAAAATAAAGAAAACTCCCCCAACCCCCTCTTTATTTAAAGAGGGGGATAAAAGGGGGCGTTAAATTTTCCTCTTAAAAAAATAACGGTGGCAAGTCTATTAACTTTACCACCGTTATTCCGGTTTCGACAAAACCAAATCTTATGGAGTGCCAAGAGTACTCTTGCAGTTAGCCAATGTATCCGGGCCTGCTTTCGTACCAGCCTGAGTTAAGCCGAAATAATGGTCTGCATCCCTACCGATCGCATAAATACGATAAGCGGTGGGCGTGCTGTTGACATCATTAAGCGCGCCGGCAAAACTTCCTGTTGTGGAATCCAATTTTATATTTGTAGGAAAATCATCGCCTATAATAGTTGATAAAGCTGTTCCCGTGGAAGCCGCCGCGAGCGTAGGATACGCTCCGTTGTCAGCCGCGTACATTTCCAACGCCGTCTTTACCGCTTCAAGTGTCGAAAGGGCTGACGCGTCCTGCGCCTTGCCTCTTGCATTTAAGAAATTGGGAATTGCTACTGCTGCTAAAATACCTAAAATTGCTATAACGATCATAAGCTCGATTAACGTAAAACCCTTTTCTTTCTTAAATATCTTTTTCATATTGATTCACCTCCTTTCAAATACTAAACTCATTTTCGGGAAAAACCTTTTAAAACTTTAATTGAACCTGTTTTTTATATATTCCAAATAACTCCAATTGTCAAGTGAAATTATATTTTACCCGACAAGCTGAGACATCTTTATTATTGGCAGGAACAAAGCAATAACTACAACGCCGATTACAGTTCCTAAAAATACCATTAAGAGAGGCTCAATCAGGGCCGTCAATCCTTCAACCGCCGTATTGACCTCCTCATCGTAAAAATCCGCAATTTTTGTAAGCATCTGGTCCAGGGCGCCTGTTTCCTCCCCGACAGATATCATCTGTGTAACCATGGCCGGGAAAACACCGCTGTCACGCAGGGGGACAGCTATATTCGCCCCTTTCTGAATACTGTCTCTCGCGTTATTCACGGCGGTTTCAACTACCGTATTGCCTGCCGTTTTCGCCGTTATGTTCAAAGACTCAACTATAGGCACGCCGCTTGAAATAAGCGTCCCGAGGGTCCTCGTGAATTTCGCGACCGCTACCTTACGGAGAAGTATGCCGAAAACCGGCATCTTGAGAACAAATTTATCTACTTCCCTCCTGCCTTTATCTGTATTTTTTATCCTCCACAAAAGGAAGCCTACACCGAAAAAAAACCCAAAAACCAGGAAAAAATATTTTTTCATAAAATTACTGGTATTTAAAAGCGCCTGGGTAATCGCGGGAAGCTGGCCCCCAAAAGAAGAAAACATGGAGGCAAACGTGGGGACAATAAAAAGCATAAGCGAGCTTACGATAACGAGTGCAATAATAGAAACTGTAACAGGATAAACCAGGGCGCTTTTTACCTTTTTTTGCAGACGTTCCGCATTTTCAATATACAGGGCAAGACGGTTCATAACTACATCCAAAACCCCCCCGATTTCTCCCGCATTTATCATATTTACAAAAAGGTTGTCAAAAACCTTCGGATGTTTGGAAAGCGATTCCGCGAATGTGGCCCCGCCTTCCACTTTTTGCGTTATCTGTTCAATAATCTTCTTGAATTTAGGGTGGTCCATCTGGGAGGATAAAATAGTCAAACACTGGACCAGCGGCAGCCCCGCGCTGATCATAGTTGAAAACTGCCTGGTAAATATAGCTACATCCCTGGTTTTTATGGCTTTGCCAAAGTCAAAATTAATATTAAAATCTTTTGACTTTTGCTTAATAGAAATAGGTGTAATGCCTTTTGCCCTCAAAAACATTACAACATTATTCTGGTTGTCCCCGTCCATCGTGCCACTGATAATCTGGCCTTCACGGTTTCTCCCTGAATATGTAAAAGTAGCCATAAAACTCCTTTATCTCCCTTTACCAAGCATCTGATAAAACTCTTCCTGGTTGAATGAATGATTAACTGCCTCGTCATAACTGATTGCGCCCGTGGCATAAAGGTTCAAAAGTCCCTGGTTCATAGTCTGCATTCCCAATTTCTGGCTTGTCTGCAGAGTAGAATATATCTGGTGTACCTTCTCCTCCCTGATGAGGTTCCGTATGGCCGGGTTTGGAACAAGAACTTCCAGGGCAAGCGCCCTGCCTTTCCCTCCTGCCTTGGGTAACAATTGCTGTGATATAACTCCTTCCATGACAAAGGACAACTGCATCCTGACCTGGGGCTGCTGGTGAGGAGGAAAAACATCAATAATCCTGTTAATGGTCTGTATTGTATCATTGGTATGAAGGGTCGCGAAAACCAGATGTCCCGTTTCCGCGATTACAAGTGCCGCGCTTATGGTCTCAAGGTCCCTCATTTCACCTATCAGGATTATATCAGGGTCCTGCCGTAAAACATATTTTAAAGCGTTAACAAACGAAAATGTGTCCTGACCGACTTCTCTCTGGTTGATAATGGATTTTTTATGCATATGCACATATTCAATCGGGTCTTCTACTGTTATAATATGGCAGGAACGCTCGCTATTTATAAGGTCAATAATGGAGGCTAATGTTGTCGACTTCCCGCTTCCTGTAGGGCCCGTTACTAAAACAAGACCGCGGGGCTTTCTCGCCATGGTCTTTACAACACCTGGGAGACCTAATTCCTCAAAGGAAAGTATACGGTAAGGGATAGTCCTTATCGCACACGCAATACAATTCCTGTCATAATAGACGTTTACCCTGAAACGGGACAGGTCTTTTATGCCGAACGCGGTGTCTAATTCCCTTTCCCGTTCCAATTTTTTTTTCTGGTCGTCGCTTAATATACTATAAACCAGTTCACGGCATGTTTCGGGAGTAAGTTTTTCTTCTCCGAAAGATATTAACGTCCCGTCAATTCTGAACTGGGGAGGCATTCCTACAACCAGGTGCAAATCAGACGCGCGTTCTTTAACCATGGTTTTAAGCATTTCAGATAAAGAAAACATATTCCTCCTTCAATGAGCAAATGATTTATAAAGCCTACAGGCTTCATAAATCATAGCGTAGCGTCTGCGAATTGAACCCCGCACCTAACCGTCTATTAAACCTTTACTATGAAAATTCCATACGTTACGGAATATTTACATCTCACCCCACAGAAGGTTTTGGTGCGGGGTAAATTCGACCTAACAACTTAGCTTTGTCCGCCTTCGGCGGACTTGCCAAGTTGTGGTCTCATTTAATGTCCGCCAAATGTTACCCTGACAACCTCTTCAATTGAAGTCATCCCTTTTTTAAACTTGATTAACGCGCTGTCCCTTAATGTATTCATGCCCTGTTTGCGCGCTAAATCCCTTATTTCAATAGAGCTTGCTCTTTTAAGGATTAATTCCTTGATTTCTTCTGTTATCGGCATTACTTCATATATGGCAAGCCTGCCTTTGTATCCCCTGCCATTGCAATTCTGGCAGTCCTTGCCCCGGCCTTTGTAAAATTTATTGTTCTTAATCTCTTCCTGTGTTATTCCTAAATCAAGCAGCGCCTGTTCAGGATATTTTACTGCCTCTTTACATTCAGGGCATATCTTCCTTATAAGGCGCTGTGCCATAATCAGGACCGTGGCGGAAGCAATTAAAAAAGGCTCGATCCCCATGTTCATAAAACGGCTGATAGTGCTTGGCGCGTCATTCGTATGTAAAGTGCTCAAAACCAGATGACCGGTCAACGCGGCTTTAATTGCGATATCCGCCGTTTCAAAATCCCGGATTTCACCGACCATTACAATATTCGGGTCCTGCCTTAAAAATGAACGCAGGGCGGCGGCGAATGTAAGCCCTATATCTTCCTTTACATGGACCTGGTTAATTCCTTTCAGATTATACTCAACGGGGTCCTCTGCCGTCATTATATTTGTGGTCACGGCGTTAATCGTGTCAAGGGCGGAATATAAAGTGGTTGTTTTGCCGCTCCCTGTAGGCCCGGTTACAAGGACCATCCCGTAAGGGCTGTGGATGCCTTTTTGAAAATTATTTAACTCGGTCTCCTCAAAACCAAGCTGGGTCAAATCCAGCATCAGTGAACTTTTATCCAGGATTCTCATAACAATCTTTTCCCCGAAAAGAGTAGGGAGTGTGGAAACGCGCAGGTCTATGGATTTATTTTTTAATTTCAGCTTTATCCTTCCGTCCTGGGGCAAACGCCTTTCAGCGATATCAAGCTCCGCCATAATTTTTAAACGCGAGATAATCGCGCTTTTAAGCCTGAGCGGCGGCTGCATCACTTCATAAAGGACGCCGTCTATCCTGAACCTCACCCGGAAAACCTGCTCGTAGGGTTCAATATGAATATCACTCGCACCTTTTGATACCGCGTCGGCAAGTATGGAGTTTACAAGTTTAACTACGGGCGCCTCTTCAATCGCCTCTTTGAGCTTATTAACATCAACCTCTTCTTCCTCTTCAACAACCTCAAGTTCACCGCCTTCCCCTTTTTCTTTGTCCATGTCTTTTAAAACTTCTTCCATCGCACCCGAAGAGGCGTAAAAATTTTCTATTACCTTCCTGATAGCGGTCTCTGAAGACACAAGCGGAAGAATTTCACAGCCTGTCATAAACTTTAAATCGTCGATCGCAAACACGTTTTTGGGATTCGCGATGGCGACAGATAAAACATTGCCGTTTTTTTCAAGCGGGACGACAAGATATTTTTGCGCGGAATCCGCGGAAATAAGCTTTAAAATATTTTTATTAAATTCATAGTGGCTCAAGTCAACAGACGCAATCCCATACTGTTTTCCTAAAAACGCAGTAATAGTTTCCTCAGTGACAAATTTCAGCCTAATCAGGTTATTACCTATAGTGCCGCCTTGCTTTTGCTGGTTTTCTATTGCCTTCTCCAGTTGTTCTTCAGTAATAATTCCGGCTTCCACAAGCATCTGTCCGAGCTGTTTATTTGATTTCTCAGCCATTTTTTACTCCTTCATGCTATTATTATCTTATCGTGATTTTATTTCTTCTGCTTTATGAAATTTTTTACCGCGTGCTGAATTATTTTTACCGGCGGTTTCTTGCCCGTCCATATCTCAAAGGCCGATACTGCCTGGTAAATCAGCATCCCTAAACCGTCTATTGCCTCCAGTTTTCTCTTTTTTGCCTCTATAAGCAATTTTGTCCCGAACGGAGAATAAATAAGATCATAAAACAATAAATCTTTGTGCAGAAAATTTGTATTAATCAACAACCCGTCGCCGTGTTTCAATCCCACAGAGGTAGTGTTCACCAAAAGACTGCTTTCCTGCAAATATCCTTCAATGTTTTTCTCGTTAAGCGAGACCGCGTCCATGACGCACTGCGGAAATCTCTTGTTTAATTCATGGACAAGTTTTTTCGCCCTGTCGATATTCCGGTTTGCAACTATTATATGCCCTGTTTTTTCCCTGGCCAGGGCAAAAACAACCGCCCGGGCGGAACCTCCCGCCCCCAGGACAAAAACTGTTTTCCCCTTCGGTTTTGTGAAACTTGTTTCATTTTTTAAAGAAAGGATAAACCCATCCGCATCGGTATTAAATCCTTTCAATTTATCTTTTTCAAGCTTAATTGTGTTTACGGCACCTATAATACCCGCGTCGTCATCAATAAAATCCAGGTAAGGGATACATGTCTCTTTATGAGGAATTGTTAAATTGACACCGCATATTCCAAGTGTCTTTATACCGGCTAAACTTTGTTTAATGTCCTCGGGTTTTACCAAAAACGGGAGATAAACATAATTTAATCCAAGATATTCAAACGCAGTATTATGAATTACGGGCGACAGTGTATGTTCAACCGGGCACCCGAAAATACCGGTTATTTTAGTTTTACCGTTAATTATCATAAAGCCGTGTATTATT
The DNA here is from genome assembly GCA_040754625.1 of bacterium. Lineage (NCBI taxonomy): Bacteria > bacterium. The sequence goes on from JBFMCF010000054.1 coordinate 33,119, forward strand.
TATTCTGGCGGTTAGTAATTTTTTCAATTTCTGCTTCTTTAACTTTAACAAGAGCTTCCAATTTTTTTATATCCTCGCATAATTTAATAATTTCATCATCTTTAATTTTATGATATCTATATACTTTTTTCCCAATCAGGTTAAAATTTCCGTCCATTTTGTGTTTCAGATTTATTATATCCAGTTTTAATTTTCCCGTATGATAAAAATTTACCCCCTCTTCTTTTCCCTTCTTCGCAAGCCCGACTACCGTCTCGCCGAGCTTTCCCAGGTTCCTCTTTGCATCTTCAAATATATCATCTTTTTTGTCCGGCATAAAATCCCTTCCTGTTTATATATAAAAGTATAATAATATAATAGCACAAAATAAAAAATAAACCAGCACTTTGTATATGAAAATTCGAATAAGGAAGCTGCGCGAAAAAAAGAACGATTTTCTCCAGTGTTATAAGTAAAAACCAGTTTGTGTCCGCCAATATTTTTACAAGAAAAGAAATTTTTGAAAAAATGACCATTGAAATACCCAGATACAAAATAATACCTACAAGCGGGACGACAAAAATATTCGCTATTACCGATATTAAACTGACCTGCTGAAAATAAAAAGCGCCTACAGGCCACACTCCGACCTGAATTGCCAGAGAAAGTAAGAAAAGCTCTTTAGCGCTGTGAGAAAATTTACCCATATAATTATCAGGGAAATTCATGTTTATCCTTTTTAGATCTTCCATTTTCCCCTTCTCTTCTTTATTTATTTTTTTTATTTGGATTTTTTCAAGCTCCGGATATATCAATATCATGGATAAAACGCAAATAAAAGAAAGCTGAAAACTGATCGAAAAAAGGGCCAGCGGGTTGAACAATAAAATAATCAAAGCGGCCAGAGATAAACTGTTTAAAACATCGTTCTCCCGCTCCAGGATGTATCCAAAAAAAATGATGGTTAATGTAATGGCCGAACGGACCACAGGAGGATTCATTCCTGTAGCCAGGGAATAAAACCAAATCATTAAAATACTTGGAATAACCGCTATTTTTCTAGGTAATCTCAATATACCCACTAAGATCATGAAACTTATTGTTCCTATCAGGCCGACATTCATTCCCGATACCGCAAGGATGTGCACGGTTCCCGTATCCCTGAATATCTTCTGAACCCCTTCAGGAATAGTCTGATCGCCGCCCAGAACAATCCCGCTGATCAAAACAGACTCCATCCTAGGGAGATAATAAAAATATAAATTTTGAATATATTTTTTGAAAGAAATACTTGATTTTTTTATGCTATTTCCTTTACCCTCTCCGATTTTCTCTACCTTTGAACCGCCCGTATTGGAAACCGCGTTAATATCCTCGCTTAAAAGATAAAAAGGCGGTTCTTCCAGTGCTCCTTTGAATTTAACAATATCGTTATAGGAAAATATTCGCCCGCCATAGGCCCTGAGCCGAATAAAACCTTTTATTTCTTCGTCGTTAATATTTTTCAGTGATAAATCATAATCCGTCCATTTGGGATATATTTTAGGCTCATCCGCGATCTTCCCGGTAATTTCCACCTCGTTTCCGATAAATCTTTTAAGATTTTCGGACTTGGGGCTTTGGATTGAGTTTAAAGTAAGAATAAAACCAGAGGATAAAATAGCCAGGCTCAGAAAGATATTACAAATTATCTCTTTTTGCTTAATAAAGAAAAAAACCGAAAAAAGAAAAGAAACAATTAGAAATAGGAAAATTTGATAAAACGGCAGATAAAAATAACGCCCCAGAATAATACCAAAAATAAAAATGCTCAGAACTTTAAGGCATGGTTGTTTCGTCATTTGACAAATTAATCCAAATCAGCCACTTTTGTAACTTGCCTGTATGTTATATCTTTGAATTCATTAAAATGCGCGTATCCGCACTTAATTTTTCTTTTTTCGCTGACTTTCAATTCCTGCCCTTCCGACTTTGTTTCCGCGACAAAGTAAATCGTTTTCTCATTCTTTTTGACTAAAGCCCAGTCCGGGTTATAATCTCCGATAGGTGTTTTAATTTTAAACCAGAATGGAAGTTTAAAATAAAATTAAATATCGTCCCTGTTTTCACATTCCTTCGCGAATTCGTACTCCACATTGGAATCGAGCGGCATAAGCGCGCTATAAATGGTTTTACCCTGGTTGGATATATTAAAAGTCAGGCCGTTCACATGGATATCATATTCTTCAAACAACCGCATTTCATACTCCCTGTTCCCTATTTTTTCATATTTGATACCGTCAATCATTAGCCCGGAAAGAACATCTTTGACGGCTGTAACAGTGTTATCGAGAAAAAGCTGCGGATTAATGAACACATCGTTTATTCTGCCTGAGTCTTTTAGTATTTCCAGAATTGTCGCCCGCGTGAGTTCCGTGCGTTCCTGTATATAAAAAAGAATATCGGGAATTTGAAATATGCTGTCAATTGAAGTTGTATAAGAAGCTCTTATTTCAGCAATAATGCCGGATTCGTCGAATTCCAAAGCCGTTTTTGTGGTTTTGATTACGGCTTTTTTAATCAAAGGCATATTCCGCACTGCTTCTGCGGCTTTTTGTATCAGATCAAAGGTCTGGTATTCCACTTTGTAATTTGTCTGATATTTTATTTTATCCCAGATTTGTTTAAATTTCTCATCCAGCTCAAAACCTTTGCGATACCTGACTGTTTTTCTTTTTTCCTTGTTCTTAATCCTGCCCGCGAAGGATACCCCGCAATCCTCTTCGATTTCTGTCTGAAGCTGTTTGGCAAACTCCTCATACGATTCATTGGCGATAACAGTCAATCTGTTCACACCGGGATCCTGGACACGATTCCCTTCCTGATTTACGGAAAGCCTCAGGCCTCGCCCGATTTCCTGTCTTTTTTTAAGCTCGGATTTTGTTTCATTTAGCGTGCATATCTGAAACACATTCGGATTATCCCATCCCTCCCGCAACGCCGAATGGCTGAAAATAAAGCGGAGCGGCTCATTGCTGTCAAGAAGCTGTTCCTTGTTTTTCATTATCAGCTTAAAGGTATCGTCATCATCCAGGGTATTGCCTTTCGTGTCTTTCCATTTTCCTTTTTTATCCTTCGAAAAATAACCATTATGGACCTCTTCCGCTTTAAATGGAAGTAACCCTTTATATGCCGATTTTTCTGAAATTTCATCAAATATTTTTTCGAACCATAACGCGAATTTACCTTTAACCGCGTTCCCGGCGGCATCATAACTTCGATAATTCGCCACCCTGTCGATAAAAAACAACGACAAAACTTTTATCCCTTTATCTTTTAGTTTTCTCTCCTTTAAAAAATGCTCTTCCACCGCCTTTCCTATCTGTATTTTCATTACCTCATCGGAAAATCCGCCGAACGTATTGCCGATAAATAAGTTTTCGCCGTTTGAAAGCTCAATAAATCCCTCCGCGGCATCTATACCGTTAATAATGTATCCATTTTTGTATATTTCCCGTTTGCCGGATAACTCATATAAATCATCGCCGACTCTTGCGGTGACTGACTTTCTTTTTACCCCGTCTTTTGTATTAATATCTATTTTTATTTTTGCCGAGGTGCTGGTTTTGGCAGTATTTACCTTTTCGAGACAAATAAAACCCCCGTTAAAATCATTTTCTGTGACAACGGAATCCACCTCAATTTGTTTCACGAGCCCGAGATCATACGCCTTGACCGGATCGAGACTATAAACCATGTTGTAGCGATTTGTATGCGTGGCGGAATAACGCAGGGTACACAGGGGATTCAAATTTCCCACCGCTTTTTTCCTGATATCAGTCTCCATGTTTTGCGGTTCATCGACAATAACAATCGGCATTGTTGCCTGGATGAATTCAACAGGTTTTTTCCCTGTAAGCTTATCGTTGGGTTTATTGATTATATTTTCGTCTTTGGCAAAAGAATCAATATTGATGACCAATATCTGAATATTATTGCTGACGGCAAAATTTCTCAGATTTGAGACCCGTTTTGAATCGTATATCTGAAAATTCACGGGTATCTTATCGTAAAGGTTCTGGAAATGATCAAATGTGATTTCAAGATTTTTAAGGACACCCTCGCGAATGGCAACGGATGGGACAACTATAACGAATTTTTTAAAACCATACTTTTTATTAAGTTCGTAAATCGTGCGCAGATACACATAAGTTTTGCCCGTCCCCGTTTCCATCTCAACGGAAAAATTCAATCCGTCCAATTTCTCGGTTATGGCAATTTCATTTAACCTTTGTATATCCCTTAAATTTTTGAAAATCTGTTCTTCGCTGATAGAAAGCCTGTTGCCAATGCCATCTTCGTTCAAAAACAAACTTTCATTTTGAAATGAAAATCCGAAATCACCCTGATTTAACGGCTGGCCCTCGAATATATTGACAATGGAGTTTATGGCATCGTGCTGGTATTGCTGGTTTGGGTCGAAATGAAGTTTCATTAATTGTCTTTTAATTTTTGGATTGATTTTTCTTCAAAATCAGTATCATCTTCAATTATCGAATCATCGCATACATCATAATCAATAGCATGAATGATTTCACAAATCGTCTTTCCTTTTTTCAATAATACCTTTGAAAGTTCCGGGAAACGTTTTTTTATGTCACTACAAAATTCTTCGAGTTCTAAGCAAAATCTTTTATCAAAATAATCCCAATGTCCGCCACTCATTATAAATTAATCTCCTCTATTCAAATTCTATATAAATCAAGCATTAAGCAACTAGTCTTAATTTTCTTTCTTCTTTCCTCGTCCAAGGGAATTCAATAATACCGTATTCAGCAATAGCCTGGGATACTTCCGATGGAATTTCTTTTTCAAGGTCATTAAGAATCATTATCCCTTCATTATTGCGGGCAAGTTTTGTATCTTCAAAAGCAAAAAGATGCGCCATAATATTCTGTTTTTTAGGGCTATTTACGACCTTTAAAATTCTCTCGCCGGCTTTATCCGAAGGTGGTATTAAAATATCAAATTTATGCTGGAAAGTGCTTTTTCCCTGCAATATAATATTTCGTGAAAATCGAACGGAATTCTGCATCAGAAAATTAACAACATCCTCAAGAAAGAAAGCCTCCACTTTCGGTTCAGCCAAAACAAATAAATCATCTACTGATAAAACAGCTTGTATTAAATTATGTTTTTTAACAGGGAATGTCGAGGGTGTCGCAAAGGTCATAAGTTCATTGCCTTTTACCATAACTCCAAATCCATTTAATATGATTTCCAGCTCTTTCTTCCTAGAAGGAGAACTTAAATCAAGTCCCTCCATTTCTAAATTTGATATAGTTTCGCCGTCATCCGTCATGATTATTTTATCATTCGCGTCCTTTTTTAAATAAATCTGTATATAATCATTTATATGATTAACAAATGGTGTGGTAATTTCATAATAACCATTAATTTCTTTATAGGTGATTTTTTGTTTTAACCAGTCAATATAACTCTGAATAAGTTCTTTCATATAAATAATGTCTCCTTAACTTTGGGCATAGAAATTACATTGCAATATTCTAAAAATTTATTCATTATTTCATAAAAACTTTGGTTTGTAATATTTAAAAATAGTTCTATAGGCACAGCCCATTTATGATTAAATCCTTCCACATATATGTGAATATGAGGGCAAACTACAACAACGCCATTGTATGATTGTAAAATATCAAGAGGAGGATTTTCAACTTCCGGATTAGGATGTGAGGGGCCTTCTATATCTAATCGCCTTAAAACAAACGACTTTCTTGCTCTGTTTTGATAGGTTATTTTTTCCGCTTTGATACTTGCTCTCGTTATATCAAACAAAAATAATTCTCTTTTATCTTTTGATGTAAATGGCAAAACTAATTTCTCGCCCTGGCAGGGAAAATTAAATTCCTTGTTTCCCTCTTCAGGAATTTTTTCCATCGCGAAGAAAAAATCTGCGTCCTTTTGGCTTAAAAAATGTGGCATCTTTATTTTCTCCTCACACCGTCTTAAACTCAATCCCCGCGTCCTTCATCTGCAACGCGGTATTGGTTTTTAATTGATCATTATTCTTAAATAATCGGTCTAATGTGATAACCTTATGAGGTTTTTTAGAAATTACATTCTTAATGATTTTTTCATTAATTTTTTCCAAAACGAGGGCAATTTTCCATTTATTCCAGTTCGTTTCTTACTCATAATCGCAAATTCTACAGTAAAATCATATAAAAATCAAACTAAGTTTTTACAAAATTTTTACATGATCCGTTTCCTAAGAATATTATTTGGTTTCTTTGTCATTTACGGTGATTTGCTCTCTTATTTTACTGAACTTTTTCTCCCCGATACCGCGGACTTTTTTAATATCTTCGATAACCTTAAATCCCCCGGACTTTTCACGGTACTTTATAATTTCCGCGGCGATCTTCGGCCCTATTCCCGGAAGCGTGTCCAGCTCCCCGATTGAGGCGGTGTTAATATTTATTTTTTTGTTTATTGTCCTTACGGCGCCATGATTTGCCAGCCTTTCTGTTTTAACGGATTCGAAAGAAGTGAGGGCCCCTCTGCCCCTCGCCCACTGGACACCCAGGCCCAGAATAATCGCGCCGGTTAAAAATAGAATAATGATCTTTTCCTGTTTGGTAAAATAAAACATAATATTAAAAAAAAATCACCAGTGCACCAGTCACCACGCCACCAGTTTAAGACTATTTTTTCTTTTGCTGGTGACTTTGAGACTTGTAACCTTTATATCATTTTTCATTTAATTTACCCTGCAATCTATCCGCTATGAATTTCGGCAATCTCGCTTTTATATCCACCCCGTTCTCGGTAAATTCCTTTTCCAATATCTCACCATGCGCGGATATTTCACTCGCGATATCCATACGGCTGAAAGGAATAGATAATTTTATTGTGGTGTTGAGATAGTCCAATTTCCGCGTGAGTAAACAAAGCAGATTATCCAGCCCTTCGCCTGTTTTGCATGAAACAGCGACTGAATCGGGAAATTCATCTTTCATTCTTTCAATGAATTTTTTTGATGGGGTCTGGTCAGTCTTGTTCAGGACATTTATAACCGGTTTTTTATCCGCTCCCAATTCCTGCAGGACATTGTTTACAGATTTAAACTTTTCGTTTAATAAATGCGAGGAAACATCAATAACATGTATAAGAATATCAGCGCCCTGGACTTCTTCCAGTGTGGCCTTAAAAGATTCGATTAAACCATGAGGAAGGTTGTGAAGAAAACCGACGGTATCCGTCAGAAGAACGTCCTGGTTATTCGGCAGGGACAATCTTCTTGTTACGGCGTCTAACGTGCTGAAAAGGCGGTTATCCACCAATACATCTGATTTTGTCAGGGCGTTAAGAAGTGAAGATTTGCCGGCGTTTGTATATCCCACAAGGCTTATCAAAGGCAGTGCGTTACGCCTTCTCTGTGTCCTCAAATTATCCCTTCTTTTGCGTAAAATATCCAGCCTGGATTTCAAATGTGAAATTTTTTCTTTAATCCTTCTGCGGTCAATTTCCAGTTTCTGCTCACCCGGCCCGCGGGTCCCTATCCCGCCGCCCAGACGCGAAAGTTCAATCCCTTTCCCGGACAGCCGCGGCAGCAAATAATTTAACTGCGCCAGCTCAACCTGTATCTTTCCTTCATTGCTCTTCGCGCGCCCCGCGAAAACGTCAAGGATCAGCTGTGTCCTGTCGATTACCTTTATATCAACAATGTCTTCGATTTCTCTCTGCTGGGCCGGTGACAGGTCACAGTCAAAAATTACGACTTCCGTGCCCAATTCCCCGGCCCTGCCGTTTATTTCATAAACCTTACCCTTACCGATATAATATGAGGCATTTATTTCCTTAAGCGGGCAAACCAGCAAATCCGAGACCTCCCCTCCGGCTGAAACCACTAAAGACATCAATTCCGACTTGACATCTTCAATATCCCACTCGTCTCTTTTACTGATATGAGGAATAACTAACAGCGCTTTTTCCATAATTTTAATGTCATTAAATATAGCTGCTAAAACTCATGTGTGATTTTTTGTCCGGCCTTTGGCTATTCAAAATAAATATTTTTTTATTATCCAGGTTTTTGTATAACGCAGATGATACCAATTATTTCTTTTTTAAACAATAGATATTTTCTGCTTGACAAATGTTTTTTTTGGTTTATAATTGTAGTCAAAATTGACTACAATAATATTAAGAGAAAAAAATGGATTTATTGAGCCTCGGCCGTTCAAAATTAAGAGAAGCTATATTCAGGCTTTATTTTGTCGCTCCTGAGAGTGAATATTATCTTCGCCAACTGGAGAAAATTCTGAAAGCAGCCGTCGGCAATATCCGCCGGGAACTGCTTAAACTTAAAAAAACAGGCCTTTTTTTGTCCCGTAAGAAAGGACACAAGGATTTCTATTATCTAAACAAGAAATATCCCCTCTTTAATGAATTAAAACAGATTGTAAACAAAACAATCGGACTTGTCGACAAAATCAAAAAAGAAATAAATAAAATACCCGGTATCGAGACAGCTTTTATATACGGCCCGGTTGCCAGGGGTGAAAATAATCTTAAAGCTGAAGTTTTTATTTTTATCATAGGACAGGCAGACAAAAAAAAATTATCAATACTCATCCGCAAATTGGAAAAAATTTTAAAACGAAAAATAAATACATTTGTTACGGGCAGAAAAAAATTTATTTTTAAAAAAGACACAAAAGATTTTTTTATCTTCGACCTTTTAAAACGGCCGAAAATTTTTCTCATCGGGGACGCGAAACGGTTATAATAATAGAGGAGGATTAATGAAAAACGATGTTATTCTAAAAGCCTGCCGCATGGAAAAAACTCCATTTACACCTGTCTGGTTTATGAGACAGGCGGGAAGATATATGGAAGAATACAGGAAAATACGCGAGAACTATTCTTTTATCGAGATGTGTAAAAATCCGGAAATCGCGTGTGAAGTAACATTACAGCCTGTCCGAAAAATCCCTCTTGACGCGGCGATTATTTTCGCTGATATTCTCCTGCCGCTTGAAGGAATGGGGATTGATTTTTACTTTGGCAGGAATGAAGGCCCTGTGATAAAAAATCCAATCAACACAAAGTCCGACATAGAAAAAATAAGAATAATTGAACCTGAAAAAGACGTGGCTTATCTCTTAAAGGCAATAAAACTGGTCAAAAAAGAACTTGACGGGAAAATACCTCTTATCGGTTTTTCAGGCGCTCCTTTCACACTGGCAAGTTATATGATTGAAGGCGGCCATTCACGCGATTATCTTAAAACAAAAATAATGATGTATAACGAACCCGTATCATGGCATAAAATGATGGACAAACTTTCTGAAATAATAATTATTTATCTCTCAGCCCAGATAGAAAGCGGTGTTGACCTTATCCAGCTTTTTGACAGCTGGATAGGATGCCTGTCGGAAAATGACTATGAAAAATTTGTTATGCCGTATTCAGAAAAAATATTCAAGGCCGTGAAAAAACAGAATGTTCCGGCCATTCATTTCGGCACAGGGACAAGCCACCTGCTGGAGTTGATGAAAAAAGCAGGCGGCGATGTCCTCGGTATCGACTGGAGGATAAACCTGGATGAAGCATGGCAAAAACTGGGTAAGGATACGGCTGTACAAGGGAACCTTGACCCATCCGTGCTTTTCGCGCGGCCATCCGAAATAAAAAAGCGTGTAAAACAAATTTTAAACTTTGCAGATAACCGGCCCGGCCATATATTTAATCTCGGGCACGGAATTTTACAGGGAACACCTGTGGAAAATGTAATCCTTTTAGCAAATACAGTCCATGAATACAGTAAAAGCAAATAAAAAAATCGCGGTATTACTTTTAGCCTTCGGCGGACCGGTTTCTTCTGAAGAAGTCGAACCGTTTATTAAAAATGTGACCGGGGGGGAAATTGCTCCTGATAAAATACAGATGGTTTTAGAACGTTACAAAAAAATCGGCGGGAAGTCCCCTTTGCTGGAAATAACCCAGAAACAGGCGGACTTGCTGCAGGAAATGCTAAACCAAAATGAAAACAGGTTCTTGGTCTTTGTAGGTATGAGATACTGGCGTCCTTTTATCGCCGACACCTTAAAAACAATAATCTCAAATGAGATAGAAAAAATTATCGTCCTCCCGATGACACCTTATTATTCCAGGGCAAGCACCGGCGGTTATTATAATGATTTTCTGAAAAGCCTGTCCCAATCTGATAAAAAGGCAGATTATATTTTTATAAAAAACTGGCATGACCACCCCTTGTTTATAAAAGCCTTCACCGAATCAATTATTGAACAAAAAAATAAATTTTTAAATAAAGACCCTGAAATTATTTTCAGCGCCCATAGTATCCCTGAGAAATTTATTAATGAAGGCGATCCCTATGTATCACAGATAAAAGAAACCATAGAGGCCGTTTTAAAAAACACAGGTCTTGCCAGGTGGCACCTCGCATTTCAAAGCAGGGGCTTAAGTTCTATGGAATGGATTGGGCCCGAAGTGTCTTATGTTTTAGAAAAAATTAAAAACACAAATAAAAAAGATGTCCTGCTTGTTCCTATCGGGTTCATTTCCGACCATATTGAAACATTGTATGATATTGATATTTTATATAAAAACGAAGCTTCAAGACTTGGTTTAAATTTTAGAAGAGTACCTTCTCTGAATACAAATCCGACCTTTATTAAATCGCTGGAAGGATTGGTAAGAGGATACTTGCAGGAGGATTTAAAATAAACCCCGCTCTTCCTAAAAAACTAAGAAGAACGGGACACAAAAATTGATTGATATTTTTTTAAATCTAAAAGAATTAAATTAAGAAAGGAAGGGCGGGGTGAAACAAATAGCTATTATAGGCGGAGGGATCAGCGGGCTTTCAACGGCGTATTATTTGAAAAAATTCCTAAAAGCCAAAAAAACCGACACGCAGATCCATATACTGGAAAAAGAAACCAACCTGGGAGGAAACATCATAACTGAAAATAAAAACGGTTTTATCATAGAGGGCGGCCCTGACTGTTTTATATCAGAAAAACCATGGGCGTTAAAATTATGCAGGGAACTTGGGCTTGAAGCGGAACTTTCCGGGACTAACGAGGAAAATAAAAAAACATTCATCCTTGTCAATAAAAAACTAATCGAAATGCCTGAAGGATTAATGTTAATGATACCGACAAAAATCAAACCTTTTTTAAAAACACCGCTAATTTCACTTAAAGGAAAAATAAGAATGGGAATGGACCTTTTTATTCCCGTAAAAAAAGACGGTACAGATGAATCACTGGGAAGTTTTGTCCGGAGGCGTTTAGGACAGGAGGCCCTGGATAAAATTGCTGAACCCCTCGTTGCCGGCATTCACGCCGGAGACCCTGAAACAATGAGCCTGAAAAATACCTTTCCCAGGTTTCTTGAAATGGAACAAAAATACGGTTCGCTGATAAAAGGAATGATTGCACGGATGAATGAAGCACAGAAGTTCACAAAAAAAACGGAAACAGGAAGTCCCAAAGTAACGTTGTTTATGACATTAAATGAAGGCTTGATGCAATTGATAGACGCGTTAAAATTGAACCTGTTGGACAACACAAAAATTATGATAAAAAACAATGCCCTGTCCATTGACAAAATTACTAATGGAAATAAAGTATCATATAACATTAAAACCGATGTCTTCACGTTAAAAGATATTGATATTGTTGTTTTGACTACCCCCGCGTATATTACTTCCGGATTAATCAAAAATTTCGACAATGAACTTTCAGCCATACTTGAAAATTTTCCCTATGTTTCCGCGGCGACCGTTTCAATCGGATTCAGGCGAAAACACATACAACATCCTCTCCATGGATTTGGTTTCGTGGTCCCAAAGACTGAAAGAAGAAAGATTATGGCGACCACATGGACATCATCAAAATTCCCGCACCGCTGTAATAAAGATTACGTCCTGATGCGGGGTTTTTTGGGTGGAGCGGCAAATGAAAAAATGGCTGAACTGGAGGAAAAAGAAATGGTTGAAACTGTATTGAATGAATGGAAGGTAATAATGGGTATTTCCGCCGAACCCGTCCTTCAAAAATCATACCGCTGGATAAAGGGCATGCCCCAGTATGTTATCGGCCATGAAACCACAGTTGAAAAAATTGAGAAATTATCTTCCAGGCACCAGGGACTTATTATTAACGGGAATTATCTAAGAGGGGTCGGGATTGCCGACTGCATTCATAATTCGGAATTAATCGCGCTAAAAATCGCGGAAACAATAATTCAATAAATAACGCTGCCGGAATAAACAAAGGTTTTTTTACCCTTTGTTATAACTGATAATGGACACAATCAGGAAAACTGTTATAAAACCGACACCGCAATAGCCAAGCAGTGTTAAAAAAGGCACCCCGAACAAAATAGGGGCAGTGGTATTTTGTAAAACAATGGCTGACGCTATGGCAAGGCCGGCGATAATGATACCGATTGAAATTTTGTTTCCAAGCCGGTCAATCTCCGCCTCAATTTTTTTGTCCATCGGATTTGTAATTTCAAATCTTAAGCCCCCTGTCTGGACTTTCCTGAGAATCTGCTTGATTTGCTTTGGAAATTCGCGGGATGTATCTGTTAGATCAAAAATTAATTTTAATAACCCGCTGCTTAAATCTTTGAAACTGAATTTTTTCTTCAACAGGTCAAACGCGTAAGGTTTAGTCGTTTCGATAATATTCATGTCCGGCTTTAGTTTTCTTGTAATATTCTCAAGTATCGCAAGTGACCGCATCAAAAGCAGGAAATCGACATTAACGCGGATTTTATATTTCTGGGCGTTATTAAGGGTATCCATGAAGACATCGGAAATTTTAAATTGTTTTATAGGAACATCCAGGTGCCTTTCCATATACGCGACGATATCTTTATGGAAAGAAACATAATCAATCGGCTGTGTCATCATGCCAAGTTTAATATAGGCGTCCACTATTTTTTCAAAATCGCGGGTGACAATCCCGACAAATACCTGTGAAAAATTTTCTTTTAATTCCCTGTGCAGGTACCCGACCATCCCGCAGTCAAGGATTAAGATTTTCCCTTCCGGTGAAATAAGTATATTTCCCATGTGAGGGTCCGCATGGAAAAACCCGTCTTCAAAAAACTGTTTAAGGTAAGCATAAATTATTTTCTCGGCCAGCTTCCCTTTATCTATTTTATATTGCTTGAATTTTTCTTCATCGTCAAGCCTGAAACCGGAGAGTCTTTCAAGCGTCAACACGCGCGATGTGGTATAATCCCACCACACATTGGAAAAACAGATATCGGGGTCATTCCTAAAATTGTTATGCAATTTTTCCGTGTTGCTCGCCTCAATGATAAAATCCATTTCCCGCCGTATCGAATTATCGAATTCTTCAACCAGCAATAACGGTTCGAACAGCCTGTCATCCCCTAATTTCTTTTCAATATAATTGGCAATCATATAGAGAATACGGATATCCGTCAAAATCTTCTTCTGTATCCCGGGCCGCTGCACTTTAACAACCACTTCTTCACCGGTGTTTAACACCGCGTAATGCACCTGGGAAATGGACGCGGCCGCGGCCGGTTTTTTATTAAAACTTTTAAAAATTTTTTCAACAGGCTGGCCAAGCTCATCTTCAATTATTTTCTTTACCTCTTCATAATCAAACGGCTTCACCCTGTCCTGGAGCCTTGTAAAAGCCTCGATAAAATCCTGAGGCAGCAAATCCGGGCGGGTACTCATGATCTGGCCGAATTTAATAAACGTGGGGCCTAACTCCTCAAAAACCAAAGTAAGCCGTTCCGCGGGCGTAAGATTAATTTCTTTTTCAGGCAATTTCTCTATTTTTAATCCGAAAATCCTCTTGCCGAAAGAAAGATATTTATCTAAATTTAAAAAAGATACTGCCTGTCCGAAACCATGTTTGATTAAAACATTTACTATCTGCCGGACACGCTCCAAGTTACTGTAAGTTTCACTTAAATTCACAGGACTATGCCTTTCGCTTTATATATTTTATTTGTTTTTCAGGACTGCTTCCAGTTTTTCAATTCTTTTTTCTAATTTTTCGATATCCTGCTGTGTCGCAAGTTTAGCTTTTTTAAAAATTTGTTCAAGTTGTTCCTGGATCTTTTCTTCAACGAATTTTTTATTTTCTTCAACCTGGCTTAACAGGCTTTTCACAGCGCCTTTCCCTTCCTGCTCCGAAATCTCCCCTTTTTTAACCAGCTCATCAACAATCTTGGAGACCTTTTCTTCCGTAAGGGCCGCGACCCCCAAACCCGCCATAAAAAGTTTTTTTACAATATCCATTTTGTCCTCCTGTTTTAAATTTTTAACCTTTTGTATATATTATAACTCCGGAGAAAAAATATTCAATCGAAAAATTATTTTATAAACAGTAAAAATAAGTTATAATTAGCGGCAAGAGATTCTAAAATGGCTGAATTATCAAAAACCGGTAAATTGCAAATAATAGAGGATAAACTGCAGAATTGTTTCAGATGCGAAATTTCAAAATCCAGGAACAATCTTGTTTTTGGAACGGGAAATCCCGATACCAGGATTATGTTTATAGGTGAAGCCCCCGGGCGCGACGAAGACTTGCAGGGTAAACCGTTTGTCGGGCGCGCGGGACAGCTTTTGACAAAAATAATCGAGTCGATTGGATTAAAAAGGGAAGAAGTATATATCGCCAATATTCTTAAATGCCGTCCCCCTAATAACCGCGACCCCGAACCTGATGAAATAAATAACTGCGAACAATTCTTGAAACAGCAGATAGAAATTATCCAGCCTGAAATTATATGCAGCCTCGGGAGAATTTCCGCACAGGCTTTGCTAAAGACACAAGCACCAATTTCAAGGCTCCGCGGACAATTCTTCATCTATGAAAATATAAAACTAATCCCGACATTCCATCCTGCTTACCTTCTAAGAAATCCCCATGATAAAATAAAGGTGTGGGATGATATGAAAAAAATCAAAGAAATACTTGATAACCCCCGGCCAAACCGGACAACTCCGGAAACAAATAAAGAACAAAAGCCGGAGAAAGAATTCTCAAAACAGCTGAATTTGTTTTAAAAAGGCTAGTGCTCTGCTGATTTCACCTCGATATGTTTAAAACCTTATATCTTAATATGCCGGCCGGGACTTTAATTTCCACCTTGTCATTCTTTTTGAGGCCCAATAGATTGTTTCCTATGGGCGAAGATATGGAAATCCTGCCCTCTGTAAAATCAGCCTCTACTTCCGAAACAAGGGTATATTCCAATTCCTCATTTGAGTCGAGGTCCTTCAGCTTAACTGTCGCGCCTATTAAAACTTCATCGTTGGAAATCTTTGAATCATCAAGTATCTGGGCACGGCTGAACTTATCCTGTAATTCAGAAATCCTTTTTTCGTTAAATGCCTGGGCCTCTTTTGCCGCGTCATACTCGGCATTTTCGCTTATATCCCCGTGGTCCCTTGCCGCGCCAATCTCTTTGGAAATTTCCCGCCGCCGCGTAGTTTGCAAATATTTAAGTTCTTTTCTTAATTTTTCATAACCTTCCTTGCTTAAATAAATTTTTCCTTTAGTCATATGCGCTCCCTTTAATTAATGTCTTTGTTTAGTCAGCTTGTGATAATTTTTTAACGTGTTTTTTTATTTTTAAATTCCCATGTTCGACAAGATTCTCGCTATGGAATTGACTGTTTCTGTTAATTTGGGGTGGGAAACCTCCAATCCTTCAATAGATGCCGTTAAACCCTCCAGTGAAGATTTTATAAGATTGGGATTTTTTTCTTTTCTTGTTGTTTCGTGAGCACTTATTTCCGCGAAATGAGCAATGCTTCGCGCGTCATCTTCGCGGTTTTCACGGAGCGCTGAAACTTCCGATTTCAAATCGGACAAAAGCCTGAGAAGTTCTTTTTTATTATCTTTGTTTATAGTTTCCGATTCTCTGATTTTTTCTTCTATCTTTGTGATTGTGGTATTTACCATTTTGCTGTCCTCCACTAGTTAAAGCTTATATGTTTATTATACCTTAATTTTTTCAAATAATTAATAAAAAATAAAATTGGAAATATTATAGAAGTCGGTTCATTACGAAGTTTTTCAAAACATGTATCAAATTAACCTTTTATTATTATTTCAAATAAAACCTGACACCGAACAAAATATCAAATTCACTTTTAGTGTCAGGTGAGACCTGAAAGAGAGGCGCGGCCTCTAAAAATAATTCTACAGGATGCTTCTCAAAGACATAATCCAGCCCGGCTGAAGTCCTTAAATACAGTTTATCAGAGTCCCTGTTTTCTTCGATCTTTAATCCAAACCCGGCATGCCCGCCCAACAAACCGTTTTGATCTTTAGAAAACAAATCCCACGCGTGCCAAAGGTAACCGCCGTATATTGCCGCATCATGTTTAAAACCTATCCCGAACTCAACCGCGTTTTTCCTGCTGAACCGGTATTTTAATACCGGCCCTGTTTCGTGGCCGGCAGAAACACCCAGCCCAAGCGGTTTTTCAGAAACAGCCGGGACATAATTATTTTCCAGGAACAATATCAATAAAGCAAAGACAAAATATAAAATTGATTTTCTCATAGTTTGATTGTATCACATCACAATTATTTTTAGAAATAATATATTAAACCTGAGCTCGTAAAAAGGAATAAATTCCCCAAGGTAATATACAAAATAACAATAAAGTTTATGGCTCTTGATTGGCAGAAAGTATCACCAGGAATCAACGTCCCTCCCTACTTCAGTCTGTTAAACTGTTAAAATTTTTAATTTATTTTACCACAGCAGAGGGTATATTTGGACTTTTAGGATTAACAGTTACTTTTCTTCTTGAGGGATGCACAACTAAATCCATGTCTTCCATAGGCACTGCACCCATTAGTACAGAATCACCTAATACTAATGCCCCTGTAAAACAAGTACGATTTGCGAATTTTATTTGAACAGGGCCGACATAGGGAACTACTAATGATTTACCGTCTGCTGTTGTAACTTCTCTTTTTTCGATTTCTTCTAGTTCAAGCTGCACCATCAAGTGTTCAGGTATGCATAATGTCATTGCACCGGTATCAACCATCGCACTAACTTCCAGAGATTTTAATTTTGTTTTCCGTGGATTTGAAAGAACTATATTTGTATATACTAAACCCATGATTAATTCCTCCTCTAAAGAAAGTATATCACAGCTTTTTCAAAAATTTTGATATTTTTAATAATCGATTAATTCTTTGTAGAGTAGAACACTGGCGCAATACCAAGAGCAGCTTCCTGGA
Source organism: bacterium (assembly GCA_040754625.1). NCBI lineage: Bacteria > bacterium. The sequence goes on from JBFMCF010000054.1 coordinate 50,401, forward strand.
TACTATATTCTTCAGGATATTTTTGTATAATTTCCTCGTATTGTTTTATTGCATTGTCATATTGCCCAATATTACGATACGATTCTGCAATTTTGAGTTTAACTTCGGGAACACGGTTATCATTTGGAAATAATTGAATAAAATTCATGATTAGAAATAATATATTAAACCTGAGCTTGTGACCCTGTTATGGCCTAACCCGCTTTCGGCAACCGCGCTGATTTTATCAGAAATATTATACCTGCCTCCGAACAATGGAGAATAATTTCCTTCACGTTCGCCGTCAACTTTTTCGTTTGTTATAGAATTTTTCAGCCGGTTTTTTCCGCTATACGCGCGGAGCCCCCCGTAAATCCCGAATTTATCCGCCACTTTTGTCTCAATAATAAGAGCGGATTGGATCTCGGAAATGATAAAAACCGAATCTCTGCCTTTTTCGTTTTCGGTTTTTTGAAGAAGCCCGTAGGACATGGAATAACTTACCAGAAAATAAGAGTTTATTGGTTCAATAAATTTCGGCAGTTCATATCCAATACCAGCCCCGTAAATAATTCCGCCGCTTCCCCTGAACCCGTTTGAATCATTAAGTTTAGTTGAGACTGGCAATCCGATATTGGCCTGAATCGTGCACTTTTCAAAAAGCGAATACCCGTACTTCAGAAGCAGGGCGCTTTGCCCCAGATTAAACTGTTCCCCACCTATTTTTTCATGACTGGAACCATACGATCCGGCCAAAGAAATATGCGGCCGGCTTTTTTCTCCCTGCGTAATAGCGCAGCAGGCCCCTGACGCGAAGACTTTCCGCGGCAGGAATCCGCTCACTGAAATACTTATTACGACTAACGCTAAAAAAGTGTATTTTAATCTGTTTGGCATATATCCCTCTTTATGTTTTATTATTCGGGTCATTGTCGAATTTCGCTTTGTATTCTGTTTCTAAAGATTCTATTATTGTAATCTATTTTCAAATTATAAATGGATCTTTTTGGTTTACCTCATGAACAAAGGCAGGGTCACACTCATTAAAACCATCTTGTAAATCCAAGATTCAATCCGAAATCCGGCCCACCTTTGTTGAGGCCGACAAAATTGCTGTATTTTATGGAATAATCTTTATTCAAGATATGAAAGAGACTGAAATTAAGCTCTAACGGATTTTTTTCGCCTGTAATAATCGCCCGTCTCCCATCCAGTGAAACTTCAATGTCCGTCTTGCCAAAAATACGTGACGCTCCAATACTGTAAAGATAAATATCATTGTAATCAAACTCCCCATCACCTGTTTTTATGTAACCCGCCCTCACAGAAAACCTGTTTTTATTAACTCTTTTGGACATCTCGGCAAAAGCGCCGTAATCTATTTCCCCAGTGCCTAATCCCTTACCTTCATCCGCAAGCGGCAGTTTGACAGCAAGAGACCCATAAAGTGAAATTTTACCCGGGTTGTCTCCTGAAAGCAAACTGCCGCCCCTGATTACGAGGTCTCCCGCTCCCGCTTCGGTGCCGGACATCCCTGAATCTGAGTTACGCAAGACAAGAAATGAGCCTGACATACTTACATCATATTGAGGCGCGATATACCCAAATCCGGGAGAAAAATAAAACAGGTTTGAGCGCGTCGATGTTCCAAAATCACCTGTTTTGAAACCCGAATTTATATCAAAATAATAACGGCCGTCATCAGCCCTGGCAGAAGCATAAATCGCGGCAGAAAACAGCAACAGGAAAAATGTTGAATATTTCATTTATTTATTTTTTTGCTCTTTTTGCATATCCTTCATCTTTGATTCCAGGTTTTCCATCTTTTCCTGCATCTTTTTTGTCATTTCGTGGTCCATTTCACCTTTATCCATTTGCGCTGCCATGTCTTTCATCATGCCCGACATTTCATTCATCATCTTTGACATATCTTTCATTTTTTCATGGTCCATTGATTTCATATTTTCCATATTGGTGGTAATATTTTTCATCATTTCATTCATCTTTCCCATCATTTGAGACATATCACGCATCATATTTTGATTCATCATCTGGCCGGACATCATCTGTGATGAATGCTGGCCGCCCATATCGCCCTTGTCTTCCCCGCCGCCCATCATTCCGCCACCGTCATGCATCTGGGACATTGAAACTGAACCAAGTAAAATCAAAACCCAAACAACCATACTTAATCTTTTCATTCGAATCTCCTTTCTTTTTCTATTTTTCTTGAACCTCCTTATTTTCAGGGGGCCGCGTTTCCGGTTTTGGATGGACCTTTGTTCCTCCGCAGCAATCAGGAGATTGTCCCCCAAAATTTTTCTCATTAGATTCCGCCAATTTTCCCAGCCATTTTTTAATCCATTTTATCATAATTTTCCTATTATTTTGATTTATATACACGAATGACCACCGGTAAAACTTACGATTCTCAATAAAAATAACGATAAAGGGATGGGTTCTTACAGTGGTCATCCGCGTATTATTGCATCTGATATTTTATTATTTCTTATTCCTTGATATATTTTTTCGGGTCCTTGTCGAATTTTTCTTTACAGGCCTTTGAACAGAAATAATAGGTTTTCCCGCCATACACCGAAGTCGCGTCCGCCTCCTCAGAATTGATTTCCATTTTGCAGACAGGGTCTTTGACTTTCATATTCATTTTGCCCTCCTTTTTCTGGTTTTCCTCTTCTATTTTTTTTATAAATTTTTCAGGGTCCTTTTTGAATTCGTCGATACATGCCGCGCAGCAGAAATCATAAATCTTCCCCTTGTATTCATAAGCGACCTTTGTTTTTTCGTCAATCTTATCACCGGTCACAGGGCATATGATATTTCCGATATTTTCAGGCTCAACCGCCCTGTTAATCACAATATCTTTTCCACCTGTCTTTGTTTCCTTGTGTTTTGAACTGCTGTGTCCGGCATGGCCGTCATCCTTCGCGCAGCAATCCATCGCGAAGATACTGATTTGCGCGAATAATAAAAATCCGATTAATAAAATAATGTTTTTTTTCATATTTTGTCCTTTCGTAGGGGCTGGGTTTCCCAGCCCTATATTATTACATTTGTTTAATAAAGGGCGAGGCAACCTCGCCCCTACAAAAATTTAATGATAATACAAACTCGATTCTTCTTTCGGAATAATTTTTCCGTCCTGTAAATGGATTATCCTCTGCGTCATGCCCGCCAATTCCAGGTCGTGCGTGGCGATAAATATCGCGATCCCTTTTTTCGCCAGCTGATTAAACAAAACCAGTAACTGGTCCCTGACTTTCAGTTCAAGCTTCCCAGTGGGTTCATCCGCGATTAAAAGCTTCGGATCGTTAATCAGCGCCCTGGCGATCGCCATACGCTGTTTATCCCCGCCTGAAAGCATATACGCGGGTATGTTTTCCCTGCCTTTTAAACCAACGTCTTCTATAACTTTATATATTTTTTCTTTTTCTATCGGTTTCTTGGCAAATACCAGGGGCAGTTCCACATTTTCCACGGCGAAAAGATTTGGTATGAGATAGAACTGCTGAAAAATAAATCCAAGATAATTGCGCCGGACATTAATCAACTGGGATTCGTTGAAATGCGTGACATCCTCACCGCCGACATCCAGGGTGCCTGATGTGGCCGTATCCAGGCAGCTTATAAGATTCATCAATGTGGTCTTGCCCGAGCCCGACGGCCCGACAATCGAAACAATCTCGCCTTTCTTAATTGAAAAATCCACACCGTCCAGGGCCTTGACGGTCTCTGAACCGCGGGTATAATATTTTTTTAGGCTTTTTGCTTCTAATACTATATCATTAATCATTTGACACCTCTTTTTTCTAACCGTTTAAACAGTTCAAGCAGTTTAAACGGTTTAAACCGTTATTTAACAATTTCATCCTTCTCAATCCGCCCCTCGCGCAAATGCACAACCCTATCCGCCTGGTAAGCCAGTTTCACATTATGCGTCGCGGCTATTATCGTGATATTTTCTTCTTTGCCAAGTTCCCTGAATAAATCATAAATTCCCTGCGCGTTTTTTGTGTCAAGATTACCAGTTGGCTCATCAGCCAGGACAATATCCGGTTTGTTGGCCAGCGCGCGCGCAACAGCCGTCCTCTGCATCTCGCCGCCTGACATTTCTTTCGGCAGATGGTTCATTCTTTTTCCGAGCCCCACTCTTTCCATTAAATGCTTAGCCCAGCTCAGGTCTTTTTTGTTGGCGAACATCATGGGTAATTGCACATTCTCAAGGGCTGTCAGTTCTTTAACGAGGAAAAATTCCTGGAATACAAATCCCAGGTGATGAAGCCTTAAGTCACGCATACGAGAGTCATCAAACAAATTAAGATTTTGGCCCATAACCGTCAAATTACCGTCCGTTACATGATCAAGGCACCCGGCAAGATTTAGAAATGTGGTTTTCCCGGCGCCTGACGGCCCCATTATCGAAATAAACTCACCTTTGTTTATAGTAAGCTCTATTCCTTTAAGCGCGACAATCTCTTCCGCGTAAAGGCGATAGACCTTTTTCAATCCTTTTGTAGTTATAACTTGTGTATTTTCCATATTAACCTCCTGATATTTAAAAACGGTTTAAACAGTTTTTAAATAAACCCGTTTAAACGGTTTGAACAGTTTAAACGGTTTAAACCGTTTTATTATTCCCCGCTCCTTATCGCTTCAATCGGCCGCATCTTCGCCGCGCGGTATGCGGGCCATATTCCCGACAAAACTCCAAGGACAATCGCACCGAGAAATGAACCGATGATTATCCCAGGCGTGAAATTTATTATCTGGCCGGCCGGGACATAACCCGCTTTGGACATTACCGCCCTGATTAATTTTTCAATAAAACTTCCGCCGAACACGGCAATGACCGTCCCGAAAATACCCCCAAAAACACAGATAATAATTGTCTCAAGCCAGATAAGCTTGAATATATCCATACGTGACGCTCCAATCGCCTTCATTATCCCTATTTCCTGGGTGCGTTCAAACACACTCATTAAAATAGTATTCATTACCCCGATCAGCGCGACAAAAATCGCGATAAACGCCACGGACATAACGAGGATCTTCGCGGTCTGCACGAGATTGAGAATCGTCCCTTTCACCTCCGCCAAACTTACAACCTGCGTTTCGCCCAATTCCTTGCGGTTGTATATCCTGTCGGTAAAAAGCGGGAGCTGGGCAAGGTTATTCAGCCTGACCCCGATACCTGTCAGCATTTTGTGTTTTCTGAAAATCCTCTGCGCCTCTTCAAGCTGGATAAAATACGAACCGTCATCCTTCCCGCCGCCTCTTTCCAAAATTCCGACTACCCTGAAGGTATAAGAAGTCAACACGGGTCTCTCCACTTCCTTTTCAATTTCTTTTGATTTCCCGCTGGCGGGATCCGTGATTTTTTCCTTTACCTTTTCCCTCGCCATTTCTTTGACCTTGATTGTCAGCTTCTGGCCGACCTGGACAAACCCGGTCTGCGCGGCCTCCCAGCCGACAACCATTTCGATCTCGCCTTCTTTATCATAGTCAACGATTTTCGGACTTCCTTTTGGATCGACGGCCACCATATCCATATCGATTTCCTCGGCATTCGGATACGCCAAATCTATATTCCCGACATTGTAGCTGTCTTTTGTCTCATTAATAATTACACCGACAACTTTACTCCCGTCTTTTAACGATAATTCATCTTTTGTTTCATCGCCTCTTTTTATCGTATTCACGGCTTCCACATCCAATTTATTATACAATCTTGACGGAAGTATGACCTTTATTGTCGAGACGATCTTCTTTTTCTCGATAAAATCGCCGCTAACAGGGTCAAGCTCTGTCCCAACAACTTTTTCATATTTTCCTTCACCTGTAATCAAACCTTTCAACACTTTGCCGTTTTTCAAATATATCTCGTCCGCTTTAACCTCGCGGGTGTTAAACCACCTGCCCATGGGGCCGTCTATTTCTTTTTCAGTCTCATTGCCCGATGAATCAACAACCCTTTCTTTATGTTTTCCCGATGCTATCAACATCATCGGGCGAAGTTTTGTGTAACTTTCCATATCTATACCCCAGAATGTGTAAAATCCATCCCCGTTTTCTTTAATTAACGGGTTCATTAACATCGGGGTAAGTTCGGCGACCTCCTTGTCCTGTTTTATTTTTGCTATCGTGTCATCTGTAAGATACCGAAGCGCCCCTGTCCCCGCCAAAGCCACTGTCGCCAATTCGTAAGGACACCCCTTGGCGGTGATTAAGACCTGGTATCCCATGCCGGAAACGTCCTTTTCCAGCGCGATGCGATACCCCGAATTAAACCCTAAAAGGCTAACCAAAACCGCCACCGCCACACCCACACCTCCAATTGTCAATAACGACCTTATTTTCCGCCTGTATAAATTTTTATAGGCCAGATTTAAATATTTTTGCATTGTAATCTCCTCTGTTGTAGGGGCGAACCCCCGTGTTCGCCCTTAATATAACGGTATTCGTTCCATTATTTGGGCAGACACAGGGGGCTGCCCCTACATTTTACTGTTTTAGATAATTCTCTATCTCTCTAATATCAATGTTTAACTTTTTTATCAATCCATCCTTATTAATCAAAATATTTGTCGGAATCGCGCGCACCATATAAAGGTTCCCTGTCTTTCCTTTTGAATCCAGCAATATTTTGTATTTTATTCCGCTCGCCCGGACAAAGGATTGGACTGTTTCTTTTGGTTCCTCCAGATTTATCCCTACAATCTCTATTTTATCTTTATATTTTTCAGCAAATTCATTTAAACGCGGTATCTCCTCTCGGCACGAGGGGCACCAGCTTGCCCAGAAATTCAGGATTATCTCTTTTCCATTTAAAAGGCTTTCCAGAGAAATTTCATTGCCGTCCAAATCCAGAATGGAAAAATCAGGGGCTTCGTCTCCAACCGCCATAAACCGCGGTTTTGGGCCGCTGCAGCCCATAAAAAGCATGGAGCATAGAGCATAGAGCATGGGAATCAAAATAATTTTTTTCATAAAGTTTAACTATCCTCCTCTAACCTCTCTTAATCTACCCTTATCAGGGGAGAAACCGATTATCCCCCTGATAAGGGGGAATAAAAGGGGGTTATTTTATCACCAACCCCTTCGCCAGGACCTTCGTCTCTTTCGGTTCCCCTTCAGTCTGATAAACCAGACCCCTGACAATCACATTCCTGCCGACCCTTTGAGGGATTGTTATCGGGGTCCCGTGCATTTCAATGTAAATCATGGCGCCGTCTTTATCGCGGATATTTACCCATCCGCCGGTAGGGCATTCAGTGCCTATCTGGCCCTCAACAATGACCTCGTTATTAACATAGTCCTGAGGGTTGACCAAAAGGCTCCCGATTGCCGTCCTTGGCGCGTTTTCATCAACCGCCTCGCCGAATTTTTCCGTTTTCGGGCCGCAGCCCACAAAGTATAAAGTGATAAGTGTCAAGTTTAAAACAAGAATAAAAAACATTACCTTCCTAAAATTTTTCCCAATCATTTTAATTTACCTTCCTTTCTTAAATATTCTTCAATCTTTTTTTCGATCTCATCCTTCTTAAAGAAATTATGAAAATAAGTGTTATCCGCTAGGATTAATGCCTTTTTTACAGCCGAAAGTACGTCCTGGGTTATATCCTTATTTTCAACCTCAATTTTTATGGGCCCGATTTTATCTATTTTCTCGTCCGTTAATTTAGTCCTTGTCAGGACATCCTTCGCGTAAAAATTCACCAGGGATATATTTTTAACCTGGTCGAACCCGGATTTATTTATCTCCAGGGACAGTATCCTGCCTTTTTCCTTGTCCTGGGCGCCGATGGCAACCACCATGTTGAATTTACCAAGTGCAGTATTCAATTCCAGGGGTATCACATATCCCAGGATAATTCCCCGGACAAAAGGCTTTTTATACACATCATCCCTGTAAATCACGTAAAAAGAATAAATTGAATCCGACGACACAAGGTCAATTACATATCTTGACGCGTTTGGAAAAGATTTTTGGACCTGTTCCAACGGATTTTCGCCTAATAATGCGGTTTTGCTCTCAGTAAACTTTTTTATTTTGGCAAAGGCCTCGTCCTTTTTGATCTTATTCCCGAATTTAAAGTCATCGAGATACACCAGGACTTTTTTCATACCGCGCAGTGTCTTATGGAAACCTTCATTTTCTTTCGGCGCCGGGTTTTGTATGCGGCTGACCATATCCAGGGCCAAAATATTCCTGTCTTCAATTTTCTGGCCCGTCAAATATTCATTAAAATAAAAATGTTCCAAAGTCAACCCGATAAATTGGGAATAAAACTCCGGCGTCTGGAGTTTTTCCTTTTCGAATGAGGGCAGTTTCTGGTAGTAAAATTCCCGGATCCTTTCATCCAGGTCAAATGCCAGCATCAACTGCGAATTATCCGCCCCGGGCCAGCCCTGGTTCGCGCCGAAGACCCAGCCAATCGCGTCCGGGCCTTTAAGGATTTCATAAAAGACATAGGGAATGTCCTTTGTTTCCCATATCGGGTCCCATTTGTCACCCAGGCGTTTTTCCAATTCCTTATACAGGGCCTCGCCGCCAATTCCCCGTTTATCGCCTGTTTCATCCGTCCTGATAAATTCCGCGCGGTAGTTGGTCCTTTCCGGGAAAAGACGGATAGTGTCCTGGTCCGCGTTCGTCAACTGGCACGGGACCACCTGGGACTGGGCGAACAGTTTCAATGTTACAAATAGCATAAAAATTATCAAAATTGTTACTAATTTCTTATACATAAAATCTCCTTATAAAATTCAAAAGGCAAAATGAAAAAGTTAAAATTGTAGTGTGTTTCGCAAAATATTTTTTATCACGAAGTGATCCCATATTTTTAATTTTGATTTTTAAATTTTTCATTTATTTTACCCCTTCTGCCCATAAAACAACAGTCCTACCCATGTATCCTTTTCCCCGAAGATAGTATCAAGGTCTCTCGATACCACAAACTGCAGATTATAATTCGCGGAAAAGCCGTAGGTCAATCCCCCGCGGAGCGCGGTATTACTGCCGTTTTCGGGACTGCCGCGATTCTGGGTAAAATTCTCAAATTGCGCGAATCCGGACCATCTGTTATCCCTGTCCAGCGAGTATTTTATTTCAGCAAATTCCGCCAAGACATTTTCCTTATCCGCGTCCCTGCCAACGGAAATCTCTCCGCGCAGCCTTAATGGCCCATACAACTTTTGCCCGTCCAGTCCCATCCGCCATTTTTTTATAACATTACCCATGAAACTGCTTTCTTTCTCATCCATTGTGACACTTCGCAGTTTTTCAACGGCCATGGGATCAAATACTTTTCCGATCAGGCATGACATTCCCAGCCATTCATTAAGGTGTTCCCCGATTCTCGGCGTGGATATTTTCCCTGAAAGAATATAGTTCCCGTCCCGTTCAAAATATTCCATGCCGGAACCTCGGGTAACCGCCGCCTGGTATTCGAATAATTCATTCTGCCCTTCCAATCCCACACCCCAGTCCCTGTCAACTCCTGAAAATTCCATCGCGGGGCTTTGCAGTAACGTGCCGTGCGTGTCAATCCACGGCTGTATGCCGAAAGGTACATAAAAATGGCCCAGCCTGACATTTACCATCGGCGGTAAAACACGGAGCCTCAAATAAGCATTGTGCAATTCTGTTTCAAAATCATTCCTGCCTTCGGTATATTCACGGCCCATCTTACTGCCATAAGCGAATTGATTGTTATAATAGGCCGCTCTGAACTGCACATTCATATCGCCTATCTGCCCCCTTTGACCTGAAAATGTCCCGAATAAAATAAAACCGAGCGAATTCCTGCCTTCCATCTGTTCAAGCTCAGACGAATATCTTTCAGAAAGGTATAGCTCTTTGTAAATAATATAACTGTCTCTCCTGGCCATTGCTTTAAAAAGGTTTTTCAGGAACTGATCACTTCGTGAAAAATACGGTTCCGCCTTTTGCTTTTCAACGGCTTTGGGCCTTTCCAAATCCGCGCCTATTTCTTCCAGAACGTCATCCGAGGCAAGGCCCGGCTTTCCAAAAATAAATATTAACATTAAAAAACCTGACAAAATAGTTTTAAACATAATTACTCCATTGAAATTTTTAACTTAAACCATCGGCAATAATTCCAAATTAATTATACTACTATTAATTTGAAACAAGCCGCAAATCTCTTGAAAAAATATTTTTTGATCAAATAAGAAATGAACAGTCTTTGAGGAAAATTGGAATGGAACAAGATTTGAATAAAAATTCACCGCTGTGCAAAATATCATTGTTTTCTGAAAGAACATTAACATAGCGCCTATTTTGCACGAATGATACGAACTGTTTTAATAAACTATTGGCCGCGTTGCTTTTATTTTCAAAAACAAAATCCAGGGGAATGCTTATTTTGCACTCGCATTTCGAGGTATTCTTATAATTAAATGAAGCCTTCTTGGAACAGCATGAATGATTTTCTTCATTTTTTTCCATCCCGCAGCAAGTCTTCACATACGCAAACCCTGATGCGGTGCCGAATAAAAATATAATCCCTATAATGAACGCTTTTTTATATTTTTTTATGAAATTAAACATCGAAATTCCTTTTTTTATTTGCGAAAATTTTCCAATACGTCAACAATTTCCTTTATTTTTTCCCGTTTTTCTTTTTCAGTTCCGGAAATAAATGCGTTCGCGAAACAAGTCTCTAAATGTCTTTTAAGGATATTGTTTTCAACTTTTTTTACCGCCCCGGCAACCGCTGAAAGCTGGAGGAGGATATCCACGCAATATCTTCTTTCTTCGAGCATTTTCTGTATCCCGAGGATCTGCCCTTCAATTTTTTTAAGCCTTAATATTTCATCTGAATGATACGCGCCTTTTATCATTAACATCCCTTTTTAAGGATAATATACCATACTCCCCCAGGGTATGTCAAGTGTTTTTTTTATTTTTTTTATTTCCGCCCGTCAATCCCCTGAAATTCATATCTCTTCATCAAAAGCGAATTGCTTACAACGGACACAGAACTGAAGGCCATGGCCGCTCCCGCGATCATCGGGTTAAGGAGAAAACCAGTGAAAGGGTAAAGTATGCCCGCGGCAACCGGTATACCAATCGTGTTATAAAAAAACGCCCAGAAAAGGTTCTGCTTTATTTTTCTCATCGCGTAACTTGAAAGATCCATCGCAATCGCAACATCGCGGAGATCATCTTTTATAAGGACAATATCTCCCGACTCAATCGCGACATCTGTTCCTGTCCCTATTGCTATTCCGATATCAGCCTGGCTTAAAGCAGGAGCGTCGTTTATGCCGTCTCCTACCATGGCAACTTTTAAGCCCTCAACCTGAAGTTTTTTTATTTCTTCCGCTTTATTCTGCGGCAATACTTCAGCCAAAACACGCTCTATTCCAAGCTGTCCGGCTATCGCTTTACCTGTGCGGACATTATCACCTGTTATCATAATAACATTCTTGCCCATATTTTTTAAAGCGTTAACCGCTTCTTGAGAATGTTCCTTTAGCGTATCGGCAACCGCAACCAAACCTTCTAATTTATTATTTATAACTACGAGCATGGCAGTCTTTCCCTGATTTTCCAGATCCTGCAAAGCATTTTCCCTCGACAAGACATCAATCGACAGGTTCTCCATAAATTTTCTGTTACCAAGATAAATAGTTTTTCCCTGCCACAGGGCTTGGACACCTTTACCTGTTATTGAATCGAAACTTTCCGCCTCCGGTACGGTAATATTTCTTTTCTCCGCGCCTTTTACAATCGCCTCTCCAAGCGGGTGCTCTGACTTTTTCTCGGCCAGTGCGGCAAACATTAAAATATCATTTTCGCTGTAACTTCCATGAGTTATAACATCCGTCAATTCAGGTTCCCCTTTTGTAAGTGTCCCTGTTTTGTCAAAAACCACGGTATTGATCTCATGAGCCGTCTGAAGCGCGTCCGCGCTTTTTATCAAAATACCATGTTCAGCGCCAAGCCCTGTTCCCACCATAACGGCAGTCGGAGTGGCAAGCCCTAAAGCACAGGGACAGGCAATGATCAACACAGCTATAAAAGTTGAAAGAGCGAACACAAAACTTTTTCCGGCAAGCATCCATCCGGAAAACGCCAGTATCGCTATTAAAACAACTGCAGGGACAAAATAAGCGGATATTTTATCCGCCAATTCCTGAACACGGGCTTTAGACCCTTGAGCTTCTTCCACAAGTTTAATTATTTGAGCAAGCGCGGTATCTTTCCCAACCTTAGTAGCCATAAACTTAAAACTCCCTGTTTTATTTATTGTCGCGCCGATAATTTTTGAACCCGCGGATTTTTCAACAGGAATACTCTCTCCTGTCAGCATGGATTCATCAACGCTTGAATGCCCCCCGGCCACTTCTCCGTCAACCGGAATTTTTTGTCCAGGTTTTACAATAACTATATCACCGGGGATCACCTCTTCTATCGGAATTTCCTGTTCACGGCCTTCCCGTTCCACCAAAGCGGTTTTCGGCTGAAGCCCCATAAGCTTTTTTATCGCTTCTGAGGTTTTACCCTTCGCGACCGCTTCAAGCGTTTTACCGAAAAGAATAAACGCTATAAGTATTCCCGCGACTTCAAAATACAGATTTTCTATACCGCCGTAGTTTGTATTGCCGCGCCAGATATTAACAGATACAAAAAGGCTGTACAGGTATGCCGAACCGGTACCGACAGCGACAAGCGTATCCATGTTGGCAGTTCTTGTTTTAAAAACGGCTGTTATTCCCCTCGTATAAAACTGGTTTCCAATGATAATTATAGGGGTCGCGAAAACAAACTGCAGAAGCGCCATATTTTTCATAATGATTTCAGGCACAGGCAAACCTATGTGATGCCCCATCGCGAGATACAGAAGCGGAATTCCCAGAATAAAAGAAAATATAGTTTTAAACCTGAGCGTATTAATTTCTTTTTCCCTTGCCTCTCTTTCCGCGTCAACTGTTGATTCAGTTTCTTCAAGAGGCGTATATCCCGAGTCCTTTATTGTTTCTTTTATTTTTTCTTTAGTAATCCTTGAAGGGTCAAATGTTATGATCCCCCGCTCATTAATGAACAATTCTTTTGATATGATTCCTGGCAGGCTTTCAATCGCTCCTTTCACTGTTCCCAGGCAATGCGGATTATCCATCCCTATTATTTTAAGCCTTAGCACATTACCCTTATCCTGCGTTTTTGGTTTTATGACCTTATACCCTATTTTTTCAATGGTATTTTCGATCTTCTGCAGGCCGACCGCCTGCGGGTCATATTCAACCAGGGCCTTGCCGGAAGCGAAATTCACATTCGCCGTGTACACGCCTTTCATGCGTTTAAGCCCCATCTCGATAGACATGACGCAGGACGCGCAGGTCATGCCGGATATGCCTATAATTGTTTTTTCGAGCTTCATGCCTTCGGGCGCTTTTTTATGTTCAAACGGCAGGTCCTCTCCCAAAAATTTACGTTTGCAGATATTACTGCAAAAATAATAAATTTTGCCGTCTTTTTCCGCTTTTATGGCCGTCTTTTCATCGACTTCCATGCCGCATACAGGGTCAATGGCCATTTTGATTTACTCCTTTTTTTAATTCTACACCCGGAAGCAGGGAATTTGTCAAGCATATTTTCATTTTTTTATGGGCCCTTCATACCGCGTTCATTATACTATACCCCTGTATAGTATATCAAGAATTAAATTTGCCAAAGCTGAATTATTATGTTATATTTTAATTATGAATGAAAATAACCCGATTTCCCTTTTTATGGCGTTCTCGGCAGGCGTTCTTTCTTTTATTTCACCATGCGTCCTGCCCCTTATTCCCGGTTATATTTCAATCATCACGGGCCTGTCATTCGATGAGTTAAACGCGCAAGGCAAAGAAAATAAAAACAAGGTATTCATAAATACTTTGTTTTTTGTCCTTGGTTTCAGCACTGTTTTTATTCTCATGGGCGCGTCCGCGACGTTCCTGGGGCAGGCAATTTTACGTTATTCAGATTCAAGCGCTGTAAGGTATATTTCAGGGACACTGATTATACTTTTCGGCGTGCATTTCACGGGCCTGGTCAAACTTAAATTTTTATATAAAGAAAAAAGGCTTTTCGCGAATAAAATAAATAATATAACTTTCGCGGGGGTCTTTTTCATGGGTGCGGCATTTTCTCTCGGTTGGACACCCTGCATAGGTCCGATATTGTCTTCAATCCTTCTTTACGCGGGCACAAGGGAAACCATGAAGGACGGCCTGATACTCTTAAGCGTTTATTCGATTGGACTTGGCGCCCCGTTTATCCTGACCGGGCTGGCTTTTAACAAGTTTTTAAAATTAACCAACCTGATAAAAAAATATTACAGGCAGGTGGAAATAATAAGCGGCATTGTTTTGATTGTAATAGGAACATTAATAATAACAAACAACTTCCAGAAATTCTCTTTCTGGATAATAGGCAGGTTTCAATAACCCTGTCCATTCATAAGCCAGTCAAGTTGCGTAGTTACCTCTTTACAGAACTTTGACACCTCGAAAATAAATTTCTTTATTTGATAAGTAATTAGCTGATTTCAGGCAGACGTAGGCACTACGTTTTCTTTTAGGGAAGAAATAATTTTGGGCGGGATTGCGCAGCCT